>CAYZYB010000428.1:0-5044 GCA_964481505.1 uncultured Planctomycetaceae bacterium
CCACCCCGACAACACAGAACTGGACAATCTGCAAAAGCCGGACGGCATGTTCGATCTGCGAATGATGGCCGTGTCGCGTCTGATGCTGGACAACTTCGACCACATCAAAGCGTACTGGATAATGCTCGGCGAACAAACGGCTCAACTGGCACTCAGCTACGGCGCTGATGATGTCGACGGCACGGTGGTTCACGAATTGATCTACCACGACGCGGGTGCAGAAACTCCGGAAGGCAAAACGGTTGAAGAACTGCATCAGCTGATTCGAGAAGCCGGGCGCGAACCCGTGGAACGCGACACGTTGTACCACCGCGTTCAGCGAGACGGAACAACGTGGACATCCGGCGAAGCGATTGCGACTATGGAAGTGTCTTGAGATAAATTCCTGAGGTTGCAGTGGTTCCCTGTCGTTGGAATAGGATGCCGCCGAGCTTTCACGAACCTGACGGTACGGTTGCTGAATAGATCAGGCAGGATGAACAGGATTGACAGGCTGAAAACGATCCTGCTCATCCTGTCAATCCGTTCATCCTGTCAAAAAAAACAGGTCAGCGCAGACGAGAGAATTCGGGAAGTTGTTGTAGCGCTGTGGTGACGTAGGCCGTCGGCTCCGACGCACTTCCACGCAACTCGAATTCAGCGGCAGCGTTCCGACCCCGGGCGATACGAGGGCTTCATTCGTTCGACACATTCCTGAAAAATGGCCCTGCGTGAAACGCACGTTGTTGACTACAATGGATCGTCGTGTGTGTCGGTCGTTTTTCAGTTCGTGAAATCGCTTGCGGAGGAAGCCTTATGGATGGTCAACTGACTTCGAACAAGCGTTTGCGAGTTTTCGTTCTGCTGGCCGTTTTGGGGATGCCGATGATGTCGGCGTCTGCGACGGAAGATGCGCTGACGGACCGGCAGTTGAGAGTTCGGATCAAGAACGCGATGCGTGATGGGACCGCGTGGCTTCGAAACCAGCAGAGTCCGGATGGCTCATGGGGTGCCACTGCCACCGCCTATAATCAATACCGTATCGGCCTGACGTCGCTGGCCGTTCTGGCGATGATCAACTGCGACGTTCCGATCGATGCCGAACCTGTGAAACGGGGTTTGGAGTTCCTGCGAAGTCGACCGCCTGGCGAACCTGAATTCGTCTACGAAGCTTCACTGTACGTGATGGCTCTGTGCGCCGCTGGCCCTCAGGATGGTGACATGGCTCGCATAGGACGGATGACGCGGCGAATCATCGCCACACAGTGTACGGCAAAAGACAGCGGCCCCAGCAGCGGCCTCTGGGGGTATCATCTTGCGGACCGCGGTGGCAATCCGGGAGGCAACGGAGAAGATCGCAGTAATGGTCAGTTTGCAGTCCTTGCGCTCCGCGATGCAGCTCAGGCAGGTATTGATGTGGATCGTCGTGTCTGGGAACGAACTCAGGAACACTGGCTGAACGCGCAATTGCCCAGTGGTGCGTGGGGGTATAAAGGTTCCGAACCGGCGCGAGGAAGCATGACAACGGCCGGGCTTTCTACTCTGGCCGTCACGATGCGCATGCTGCAGGACGACCGCGACGTCGACAATGCAGGACGTCCGGATTGCTGTACTGCTCATCCGCCGGCAGACGCGTTCGAAAAGGGGCGACAGTGGTTGGCGAGCAACTTTACTGTTTACGCAAACCCTGGTGAGCCAGGCCATCATTACTACTATCTTTACGGACTCGAACGCGCGGCGCGGCTCGGGCACGTGCGATTCTTCGGGAACCACGATTGGTATCGCGAAGGTGCCACGTATCTTCAGGAGGCCCAGAGTGGTGACGGGAGCTGGCGTGGGCGTTTGCACTCGCCAGCGATTGTTTCCACTCCGTTTGCTCTGCTTTTTCTTTCCAAGGGGCTATCGCGGATCGTTGTCAACAAGCTTGACTATTCATCTCCTCCGGACAAAGAGGATGTTGGCGGCGACTGGAATAGACATCCACTCGATGTGACGAATCTGATTGAAAAAGTGGATGGGCTCGAACATTGGCCACCGCGACTCAACAGTCAGGTTCTTACCCTCAGCCGACTCGAAGAAGAAACGGCTGTCATCGATCTGAATCAGGCACCTGTGCTGTTCGTCAGTGGGCGAGAGGCTTTGCCGTTGACTGACACTCATGTCAAATGGCTTCGAGAATACGTCGACGAAGGAGGGTTTATCTTTGCGTCGGCCAATTGCGAAAGTGAGAACTTCGACAGCAGCTTCCGTGAAACGATCACTCGCATGTTTCCGCAGGGCGAAGCATCGCTCAAACGACTTGGCACAGACCACCCGATCTTCCGCAGTGAAAATAACCTCACCGGACTTGAAGGCATCGAACTTTACGGCGTCGACTTTGGCTGTCGAACGTCGATCGTGTATTCTCCCACCGACCTCGGTTGCTACTGGCAAAAGTGGATGAAGCATGCTCCAAAGCAGCGACACAACAACCTTTCGCTGCGAGTGATCAGGGCCACAAACATTGGTGTGAATGTGCTGGCTTATGCGACTGGCCGTGAGCCTCCTGTAAAGCTTGGTGGCGACGATAGCAAACGCAAAGCATCCGACAGCAAAGTCGATCGCAATTCACTTGAAATCGCTCAGCTGCGTTATCGCGGCAACTGGGACATTGCTCCCAAAGCGCTTAAGAATCTGCTGGAAGGCCTTAACGAAACCACCGGTATGAATGCTGCCACAAATCGCAGTTCGATACCTATCACGCTGGGGGAGCTGAAAAGGTTTCCGCTGGTCTATATGCATGGACGCTACCGGTTTCAACTGACGCAGACAGAACAGGATTCACTCCGCGATTACCTGAATCGTGGCGCGGTGTTGTTCGCCGATGCATGCTGTGGTTCGTCGCGGTTTGATCAGGGCTTTCGCGAACTCATGGGGCAGCTGTATCCCGACCACAAGTTGAAAGAAATCCCGGCAGATCACGAGCTCTATTCTGAAACCATCGGCGGACACAAAATCGAATCCGTAAGGCTTAGACGGCTGATTCCAGGTGAAGTGGACGCATCGATTCAGTCGCGGACGGAGTCCATTCCACCGTTGCTGGAAGGAATCGAAATTGACGGACGTTATGCGGTGATTTACAGCAAGTACGACATCAGCTGTGCCCTGGAAAACCAGGCGTCACTCGCCTGCGACGGTTATGAAGAGGCGGACGCGATGCGTTTGGGTGTGAACATCGTGTTGTATTCGATGCTGCAGGATATCAGTGCTCCGAAGCAACATTCAAAAGCACTTTTAAGGCGTCCGAACGCTCTGCGTGTTCGAACGCCGCGACCGCTTCTTCCAGAGGATACGTGGCGCTGATCATCGAGTCGACTTGTACTCTTCCATCCGCGATCATTTCCAGAGCGGGTGCGAATGGGCCGCAGCGAGACCCGATGATGCGGGTTTCGTCGATCACAATCGGCGCCATGTGGAGCGATTGCGGGGCGGCAACAGTTATCTTGAGGATGATTGTGCCACAGGGCTTGACGGCCTGCATGGCGGCTTCGAATCCGCTGGGAGACCCTGTGCAGTCGACAACGTAGTCCGCGGAATGTGATGGGCCGGAGTCAGTCAACAGTTGTGTGTCGATGTTGAGTTGCCGGAGGCGATCCAGTTTCCATGAGTGTTTCCCGACAACTGTTAATCGGCAGCCGGTAGTCATTAATACCTGAGCGCACAGATTTCCCAGGCGTCCGTCACCGAAGATCACCACACGGTGGCTTTCGTTGATACGGACCTGTTCCAGAATTCGGCATGCGGCGGCCACTGGTTCCGCGAATACCGCCTGTTGCGTGGAGACATTTTCGGGGACGGCATGCAGATTCGCTTCCGGCACTCGTACCGTGTCGGCGAACGCTCCGTCGTGGTTCAGAATGCCGATCACCGATCGTTTGGCACAATGCCGCGGCAGTCCCTGGCTACAGACTGTGCAGCTTCCGCATGCGCAGTTGATTTCTCCAACGACACGACGGCCAGCGAATTTTCCAGATGCCGCAATTCCGACAAATTCGTGACCGAGTACACCTTCGAAACCCATGTAGCCCTGCTTGAGCTGCAGGTCAGTTTCACAGATCCCCGCTTGCAGCACACGAACTTCGATGAATTCCGAGTTCGATTCGGCGGGTTGATAGCTTGCCAGGTATCGAATTTCTCCACCAGAAAGATGTAGACCTCTCATGGTACGTTCTCCTTCCATCATGATTGCCTGTTGATGGCAGGAAGAATAGCAATGCGACGGCCTAAGCAACATTCTACCTGGTGCTTGCCGGAATGTTGGCGGAGTGATGCCGGAAAACACCACGCGTTGCCAATCTGCATCGATGGGAGCCATGCCGACGACCTTAAACACTTTGTTTACACGGTTGAACATAAAAATGATCAAAGCGGCATTCAATTTGTAAAGGAGAGCTGTGCGAGCAACTTTCTGTGGTGCTGTACGTGAACCACTTAGCTTAGTCGGCGATGAAGAACGGGACGGGAATTTTCCATGGATGCCGAACGAATGATTTTGCTGTGCAGCACTCAACCAGGCTTCATCCGTAGTCTCGCTGGACGTTTGGCAGGCCGCAGTCGATTGCTGGAATGTTATTCGGCAGGCGAAGCTGCAGAGATGGTCCAGGAGCATCAGCCGGCAGTGGTCGTGCTGGACCTGAGGAACGCTTCGACGGAACAACTGCAGCGTTCGTCATGTATGTGCTCAAAATCTCCGGATACGGTGGTGGTCACGGTTGTCGAATCGAACTCACTCTCGGGCACAAATCTGCCGGAAGATCGTTCGCCGCAGGTTATCCGCATCGAAGTACGGTCAGGAGCAGAGGACGACGATGAAGCCATAGCTGCAGTCGATAAGGTGATTGCGGATCTGGCGTCCAGCAGTGGCGACAAATCGGAGGAGGATGTTGCTGAGAATGCTTCGCCGCAGTCGTCCGTCGAGCTTCACGAAAAGACACTTGTCGAACGCTACCGCACTCGCACGCCGGCTCTTCGCCGAATGCTGGAGCGTCTGGATGTTGCCGCGCGTCACGATGTCACTCTATTGCTC
>CAYZYB010000429.1:0-5025 GCA_964481505.1 uncultured Planctomycetaceae bacterium
GCAGCGTCGGCGAATGAACATTTTGATGGACGGTGACCAGCCGCAGGGCGGGCAGTGGAGCTTCGACGAAGACAATCGCAAAAAGATACCCAAGAAACTTCTCACCACCATTCCCGAGAGCTTAACGCTTAAACGCGACGAATTTGATCACGAAGCGAAAGAGTACGTTCAGAAGAAATTCGTGAAGCACCCCGGTAGTATCGATCAACTCTACTATCCCACGTCACATCGATCTGCCAGAAGATGGCTAAAGCACTTTCTGGCCAATCGCTTCGGTCAGTTTGGTGACTACGAAGATGCGATTGTCGAGGGCGAGTCTTGGCTCTGGCACAGTGTGCTTACGCCCGCGATGAACATTGGTCTGCTGACACCCGGCGAGGTCGTCAAAGCGACGATTGATTTTGCCAAAAAG
Organism: uncultured Planctomycetaceae bacterium; assembly: GCA_964481505.1. Lineage (GTDB taxonomy): Bacteria > Planctomycetota > Planctomycetia > Planctomycetales > Planctomycetaceae > Fuerstiella. The sequence continues at coordinate 413 of CAYZYB010000429.1, forward strand.
AACGATGTGCCATTGAATTCTCTGGAAGGATTTTTACGGCAGGTTATCGGCTGGCGTGAGTTCATGCGTGCAACCTACGAAGACCTTGGCGTTCCCATGCGGACCACCAATCATTGGCAGCATCGTCGATCAATGCCCAACAGCTTTTACGATGGAACGACAGGAATTGGGCCCGTTGACGATACGATTCGGCGAATCCTTGATACGGGTTACTGCCATCACATTGAGCGACTGATGGTGCTGGGCGGGTTTATGTTTCTTTGCGAGATCGACCCGGATGATATCTATCGTTGGTTCATGGAAATGTTTGTCGATAGCTACGACTGGGTGATGGTTCCCAATGTCTACGCGATGAGCCAAAACGCCGACGGCGGGATGATTACAACGAAACCATACTTTTCGGGATCGTCGTACATTCGCAAGATGAGCCACTACAAGAAAGACTCTTGGTGCGAAATTTGGGACGGCTTGTACTGGCGATGGATCTGGAACCACGTAGACGATCTTGGGAAGAACCCAAGATGGGCGATGATGTGCAGCATGGCCAAGAAGATGGACAGTTCCAAGCGAAATCACCATCTTGAAGTCGCGGAAGTGTTTTTGAACAATCTGCACTCATTAGGCGCAGTCGAATAAGCTCATCGTGGAGTTTTTTGACATTCTTTCAATCTCTCGGCCCAGGCTTGGCGTTGTTTGGTCCAGTTGGGTTCGGCGGTGATCTTTCTGACGTCGTGTTCGGTTAGCTTTGTTGTGGGATCGGTCTTGGGTAACGCTAGTAGGTCGGCTTGGATGTTGGGGGCTAGGTTGGTGAGACTAAGAATTTGGCTGACTCGCGCTCGGGTGACTCCGGCTCCTTTGGCTAGCTGGGTTTGATGTTTTACTTGGCCGGTCGCCAGTAGGTGATCGAGCCGGATTGCTAAGGCCATCAAACGTGTGATGTGCGGAATCCTGGGTTTGATGATGGCTGGCTTGGGCTTTTGTGTTTGCAGACTGTGCCTGCCGTGCGGCTTGCGGACGATGCACAGTGTGGCTTTTAGATGAGGTGGCATTTCTTATTCGTTCTCCGATTCGTGAGTTTGTGGAAGTAATGCTTCGCCGGCTTCGGTTAGCGTGATGCCGATCGAACTGTCGTTGGGATCATGCTCGATGGACTTGACCAATTCGCGGAGCAGTCGCGATCGTTCCATCGTCGTCATGTGCTGCCATAGCGAGGGGACGTCGTCGTGTTTGGCAAGCTTGTCGAAACGATTCAGTTTGGTCTGGTGCAAACCGTCGCGTTCCTTTTCCAAATCCAACAGCCGATGTTTGTCGCGGGAAAGTTGATCGGTCACCGCCGCCAACGCCTCCAAGCGATTCGTTTCGGCTTGGTCGGTTTCCGATTTCGCGGACAGCCTCTGGATGCCGGATTCGTGCTGATTGATAGTGGCCAGCAAGGACTCGTGTTCTTCGTTTAGGCGCCGGATCGCTGTGTTGGCTTGTTTGCGAGCAGATTGAGAAATGGACTCAATCATTTCTGGGGCGATGATCAGCGAACGAAGTTGCTGGACGATGAACGTTTCGATCTCACCGGCGGGCAATGACGCTTTCGGGCAATGCTTGCGGCCCCGTCGTTGTGCGTTGCCACAGATGTAGTATCGATAGCGGGCACCCGTTTTTCGACTCCGGGTAAAGCTGTGAATCATCGAAGCGTTGCAGGCTGTGCATCGCATCAATCCTTGTAGCACGCTTCTGGTTCGTCCGCCGCCGCTCGCCATGTTGTTGCGGTTGGCCTTTAGTTTGTTGCGGACCTTTTCAAAAAGGCTCTCGTCGACGATCGCGTCATGCTCTCCGTCGTAGATTTTACCGTGGGACGTGATTTTTCCGATGTAGATCGGGTTGCTCAGCAAAGTGTGCAAACCGGTTCTGTCGAACATTCTTCCTCCGACCGTTTTGCCGGCTTTGGTAACCCAGACTTTTGTCCGCCAGTTACGGCGATTGATTTCTTCTATCGTGCCAATCATCCCGTCTGTCTCAAGATAGAACTGATAGATTTGTCGAACCCGAACAGCCTCGGGTTCGTTGATGACAAGCTTCTTGGCAGCCCGGTCGACGTCGTAACCCAGCATCGGGCGACCACCCAGGTACTTTCCTTTGCGTCGTGCGGCATTCATCTTGTCGCGAGTTCGTTCGCTGATGATTTCTCGCTCGAATTGTGCGAACGACAACAGAATGTTCAACGTTAGACGTCCCATGCTGGTCGTCGTATTGAACTGCTGAGTGACGCTGACAAAAGAAACACCGTACTTGTCGAAAGTGTCCATGACTTTGGAGAAGTCCATCAGGCTGCGACTGAGTCGATCGACTTTGTAGACAACGACGCAATCGACTTTGCCGTCTTCGATGTCGGTCAGCAATCGGTGCAGCGCGGGGCGATCCATATTGCCACCCGTAAAACCTCCGTCATCGTAATGCGTGTCGATTGCCGTCCATCCTTCTCCGCGTTGACTGGCGATATAGTTGCAAGCCGATTCGCGTTGGGCATCGAGCGTATTGAAATCCTGGTCTAAACCTTCCGAAGTCGACTTACGTGTGTAGATCGCGCAGCGGTTGATAGGTGGGAGGCTAGAGGCTTTAGGCTGTCGATTGGGCATGAGGATTTGCTGGCTGGAGGCGTGAAACAGTAGACTGACGGTTTTGGAATTGCAGGCGATTGGTATGCGTGATCACACAAAGTTGCGTGCGTTCGAGTTGGCAGACGGATTGGTGATGGCGGTCTATGACGTCACAAGAAACTTTCCGCGCGACGAGCAGTTCGGGTCGACTTCGCAATTGCGCCGCGCCGCTGTATCGATTGCGTCGAACATTGTTGAAGGTAGCGCTCGCAGCGGACTGCCGGAGTACATTCGTTTTTTGGGGATGGCTTACTCGTCTGCCAAAGAAGTCGAGTACCAATTGTCGATCGCGCGTCGGCTTGCCTACGCCGATCAATCCGAAATGCAGTCGTTGGAAAGCAAAGCCACCGAGACTTGCAAAGTCCTAAACGGACTTTTGAAGTCGTTAAGACGCCGAACGTAATCCGCATGCAAACTCTCCCTTCCGACTTGCCGTCTTGTTCCTACAGCCTCACCGCCTCTAGCCTCCCGCCTTCGTCAGACCAAAGAAGCGGAATCCGTTGACGTGCGATCCGGTGACTTGGTTGGCGATAGCTGAAAGCGATTGGTACAAGTTGCCCTCGTATTCAAAGTCGTTTTCGCGAACGATCACGCTGATCAGTTGGCCCTTGTACCGTTTGACGATTGGCGTGCCGGCCGGCGGCAAGCGTGGATCACGATCGCTGTAGATGACTTGCGCGTCGGTGTCGGGAAGTTCGGCCGTTGCGGAACCAGGCGTGTCCGCTGCTGCGTCTTGCACGATTGACTTTTTCGGGCGAACGCGAAGGTCGGCGTCGTTGGCCATTTTCAATGCTTGTTGTCGGATCATCTCCGGAAGTCCGCCTTCGGCATTGGCCTGCAAACGCCAGGCGATCTTCTTGATCAGCCAAACCCGATTGTGGCTTCGCGGTGATTCGTTCCAAGCTTCGGTGTAACGCTGCTTTAGTTGCGGAATTGACATCCGATGCAATCGAGCGAGTTCTCTGCTGATGTTCATGGTGGCTGTTGGGTTTCCAGTTCGTGGGTCTCGGTTTGTTTACCGGCGGCCTGACAGAGAGCCCTGTTTTGGCTTACGGTTCAAGGCCGCTGTTTGCGAGATAGAAAAGAAAAACGGCAGCCGGTTAACACGGCTTTCTATCTGTAGACCTTCCGGAAGAAACGACACATTGGCGGCGCCGGCGAACTTTTTAACGCAGAGTGTTCCGCGGAAGTCGCAGCAGCGCACCAAGATCGTTGGCTGTTTCCCACAGCAATCGCAGTTCGTTCGCCTTGCTCGGGGAGAAACGTCAGGCCGTCATCAGTCATGCGGTCACCAAAGGCTTGAACCCCGACGCCCCCATGCGAGATTCCGGCGTCCAGTGGTTGGGCCAAGTGCCAGAGCATTGGAAGGTCAAAAGACTAAAGCACCTGTTTAGAGAACCACTTCGGAATGGCGTATCACCTCAGACCGCGACCAGCGGAGGCACTTGCACATTCTCAATCGCAGCAGTTCGTCACGGCGTCGTCAACATTCTCGATCACCTAAAGTATGCCGAAATCTCAGCAGCAGATTCTCGCCGCTACATGGTTGAAGATCGAGACGTGATGATGATGAGAGGCAACGGTAGTCGCGATTTGGTCGGTTCCGTTGGCATTGTGCATGAGCTACCGAAACAACCGTGTATCTACCCCGACATCTTAATCCGGTTGCGATTCTCCGCCGAAGTCGATCCGCGATACGGTGTGTTCTTTCTCAATAGCACCGTGTGCCGTCCGCAAGTAGAGATGGGTGCGAAAACTGCAGCGGGAATTTGGAAGGTTTCGGGCGGAACAGTTTCCGAATTTGTCGTGCCAGTTCCTCCACCTGAGGAACAAGTGACAATTCGCGAACACCTCAAAGCGACCATCGGCGAGTTTGATCGACTTGTTGATTTGGCTGAATCCCAAGAGGAACTTCTCCGCGAGCGCCGCACCGCCCTCATCTCCGCCGCCGTCACCGGCAAG
>CAYZYB010000430.1:0-5018 GCA_964481505.1 uncultured Planctomycetaceae bacterium
CTACTGGACCTGTATCCGACGCTAATCAGTCTTGCAGGTATCAATGCACCACCTGGTTTGGAAGGACGAGACTTGAGTCCGCTGTTGAACGCGGAACCGTTCGAAGATCAACCCGCATACACGCAGCATCCACGACCGGCGTACTACAAAGGGGCCGTGCCGCCAGTCATGGGGTATTCCGTGCGCACAGAACGATACCGCTACACCGAATGGCGCGACATGAAAACGGCAGAAGTCACGGCGCGCGAACTGTACGATCACAGCACCGACCCGGAAGAAACTCGCAACGTCGTTTCTGACAACCAACACCTGCGGCGCGAGCTCGCCGAGGTGCTCAGACACAAGTTTCCGGATCACAAATGGACAGACCGCGACGTCAAAACGGCGCGATAGCAGACTGTCTGCCTATGTAGCGGTGTGTGCAGAAAAACTGCTACCCGTTGCGGCGCGTCATGAGTTCGTAGACCGGCCATTCTGTTGCACACGAGTTGCAATGAAACCCAACGATTGTCGCCGTGCCAGGAATCGGCAGACGACTTCGCGGACTAATGGTCGCGTCAGAAAGTTCGAGCGGTTCGACTTCGAGCGCCGAACATTCCGGGCAAACAGAGTTTTCGCGAATAACGCGAGCTCGATCAACGGGTGCCGTCAGTCGGCCACTGATGATTGTCGCGCGACGGGGATGCATTGGAATAATGTTGCGTGGTTCGAACTCAGCTTCCGGCTCTGAAACTTCTTCCGGTGGTTCGTACAGTCGCAGGTGCAGACGATTCATCGTGATCTTCCTTGATTCACGGGCGTAATTGAGCTTTTATCGGCCGTCTCCAGTGAGCAAATCCTTTGCTCTTCGTCCCGTATTATCTTTGGACGACGGCTGTTCTGAGTCCAACTGTACGCGGAGCATCAAACACACTCAAGCACCGATCTTCAGATTTCACACCCGGTAACCTGGGCAGTTTACTGACGAATCAGCAGCATATTCGTTGGTAACCACTACATTTGGTAGTGGCCGGGGATGTCTCCATCGCCATGTGGTTTGTGTCGCCTTCTGGACACGGCAACATCTGCCGATTGTTGGCTGCCAGTATGAAAATCCTCTCCCTGCAACGACAACTTGTGTCTCGGATTCTGGATAAGTTGCGTTCCTGAGGTGACTTTGGCCAACCTCGTCGAAACAATTCTGCCAACGCGATAAAAAACGCCGTTTCGAAAACAAGCGCTGTCCGTCCGCCTGATCACAATTCGCCTTTCTGTTCGCCCCTCTGCCGCAACTATTTCACAACATGAGCACCAACTGGACCCCCGATTCGTGGCAGTCACGCCTGGCAAAACAACAGCCAATCTACGAAAACGCAGCAGAGGTTAATGACGTCCTGAATACTCTCGGAACGCTGCCACCTTTGGTAACAGCTTGGGAAGTCGACAAACTGCAACGCAAGCTGGCCGAAGCCGCTCAGGGCGAAGCGTTCGTGCTGCAGGGCGGCGACTGTTCAGAAAGTTTCGACGACTGCAACGCAAGCACGATTCTGCGCAAGCTAAAAGTGCTGATTCAAATGAGTCTCGTGCTGATCTGCGGATCGCGAAAACGCATCGTCCGCATTGGTCGGATTGCCGGGCAGTACGCCAAGCCAAGATCTGCGAATACCGAAACTCGCGAAGGTGTGGCACTTCCCAGTTACCGAGGCGACATCATCAATCGCAGTGGTTTCACCAAAAACGAACGTGAACCCAATCCGCAGTTGCTACTGCGAGCGTACGAACGCTCGGCGCTGACGATTAACTACATCCGTGCGTTAAGTGAGGGTGGTTTTGCAGATCTGCATCACCCGGAAAACTGGGATCTGGAATTCGTGCGCAACACGCCCGGTTCCCGGAAGTATCAGGAGTTACTCGAATCACTCAGTGATTCCGTGCGGTTCATGGAAGTCGTTTCTGCCGGCGAAATGGAACAGCTCAGCCGAGTCGACTTCTTCACATCGCACGAAGGTTTGCATCTGCTGTTCGAACAGGCACTAACGCGCACCGATCAGCGGCAACGCGGCTACTACAACCTCAGCACGCATCTTCCGTGGATCGGGGACCGCACTCGCGCGATTGATGGCGCTCATGTGGAATACTTCCGCGGCATTCGCAACCCCGTCGGCATCAAAGTCGGCAACACCATGGCCCCTGACGAACTCATCGATCTGATCAAGGTGCTGAACCCGGAAAATATCCCTGGCCGACTCACGCTAATTCACCGTTTCGGATTCGAAAAGATCGCTGCCAAATTGCCAATGCTGGCCGACGCTGTCAGACGAGCCAAACTGAACGTGCTGTGGAGCTGTGACCCGATGCACGGCAACACACAGGCCACTCGCAACGGTTTTAAAACGCGATCCTTCGACGATATCACATCAGAAATCATCACGGCGTTCCGCATTCACAAAGACTGCGGAACGCGACAAAGCGGCATTCACCTCGAACTAACGGGCGAAGACGTGACCGAATGCGTGGGTGGTCCGGCCAACCTGACGGAATCCGATCTGCCGCGCGACTACCGCAGCCAGGTAGACCCACGGTTGAATTACGAACAAGCCATGGAAATCGCATTTCTGCTGGCTGAAGAAATGAAATAGTCGTCGAACATTGGATCCTACCAAAGTTTGCATTGGAAAAATCGCCATGATCAGATCTGCTGCTTTCGTCGCTCTCTGGGCCGTTCTTTTGAACGGTGTGTCTTTTCCGTCAGACGTTGCATTCGAAAAACAGATCCTCACAGATCGCTACTACTGTGACGGAATCACGACTGGCGATATCAATTCCGACGGCCATGTCGACGTCGTCGCCGGACCGTTCTGGTATGCTGGCCCAACTTTCGAACACGCACACGAAATTTACGAACCGGTGCCGCTGGATCCAAAGCCGAATCCCAGCAACAGCATGTTCAGCTTTGTTCATGACTTCAATGCAGACGGACGCCCCGACGTGTTAGTGCTGGGACGCGTTCACAAGCATGCAGCAAAGTGGTATGAAAATCCCGGCAACGACGGCGACTTCTGGAAGGGCCATTTCGTATTCGAACGCGTGCGGGGAGAATCGCCGACTCTTGTCGATCTTGATGGCGACGGCGTTCCGCAGTTGATCTGTCACTGGGAAGGACACTGGGGCTGGATTGCTCCCGATCCACAAGCGCCCTATCAACCCTGGACATTCACCGCTGTTGGCGAAAACGAAGACTGGCCCCAATTCTATCACGGTGAAGGTGTCGGCGATGTCAATTCGGACAAGCGACTCGACCTCATCATCAACGACGGCTGGTACGAACAACCGGCGGCGCCATCGACGAGCAAATGGAAGTTCCACCGTCACAAATTCTCCAAAGGTCGCGGTGGTGCTCAAATGTTCGCCGACGATATCGATGCAGACGGCGATCAGGATGTGATTTCCGCCGTAGACGCTCACGGCTGGGGCCTCGCGTGGTACGAAAACACGGGAGACGCGAAGTTCACAGAACACCTGATCATGAGCGACCATTCGCGCGAAACAGAATTCGGCGCCGCGTTCACTCAACCACACGCCCTGGAATACACCGACATCAACGGCGACGGTTTGCGTGACATCATCGTCGGAAAACGCATGTGGGCTCACGGCCCCAACGGCGACATCGAACCCAATGCCGCTCCAGTCGTGTACTGGTTCGAATGCACGCGTGTCGCAGATGGCACCGTAAAATACACCCCACACCAAATCGACAATGCGTCAGGCGTTGGTGTACAGATCACCGTCGCCGATGTGAACAAAGACGGCCGACCAGACGTGCTAACAGCATCAAAGCTTGGCTGCTTTGTGTTCATCAACAGTGGTAAATGACACCAGACATAAGACCGGCCAGGGCCAGCAACAAGATGAGGACTAACCTGAATACTGAATCCCTGTCGGTTCTAAATGTAACCGGACGCAACACAATTCCGCAGTAACATGTCAATGGAAGTTTCGTGGCGGCCCTCTTCCTGTCTTTTTTCCTTTGTGGCCTTGCGCCTTCGTGTGAGCCCGCGGCTTTTGTTTTCACACAAAGTCACGAAGACACGAAGAATTCAAACGCCAACGTCGTTAGATTTCAATTCGGCGATGCTCCGGCCGTTTCGCCAGCATGACGGACCGCGGTAGTGAAGCTGAAATCTTTCCCTGGCACAGGACGACAAGCAGCCAATGATGGCACCGCCGGGAGAGACAGCGGATACACGGCAGGCAAGGGGCATTCCTTTTTCAGATTCAAGATTGCCCAAGGGGTGTGTCCGAAAAGGTGTCCGATGTCCGGAACCTTTCATTCGAATCGGCTCGCCTGCCGAGCGCTGTTCCATTCGTTGGTACTCTGCCGCGGACGCCGCTGAACGGTAACCATCAACGCTCGCTGCTCAGCCGACACTCCATTAGCAGGAGAAACAGGTGAAACGTAGCAGCATTACTCGAAGTTCAAGTCAGCCGCGCTGGAACTCCTGACCAGGAAGCAAAAAGCACGATTGCCCAAGGTGGGAAAACGCAAGAAGGCGTAAACAGTTGTCAGCAACGAAGTCATGAACCTGCCGATCGTCCCCTTTGCGACCTGGCGGCTTTGCGTCATTGCGTTGAACCGAACAATCCTTAACGCGAAGACGCTATGACGCAGGGACGCAAAGGAAGATGCTGGGAACTGGAGCAGCAGCTGTTCCTGGTCAACACAAAAATCGAAGCAGACATGGCCAAGGCGCGACTGGCGGAATTCCGGCACTCCGTTCGTCCATTGGTACAACATGCTGACCAGCAGGCGGCAACCGCTCGGAGCAAAGCGTTCTTGAGAGAGGCAGTGGGATTGCTTGTTGATGCCGGTGAATTTCCTATTGAAAAATCAGAGTCGGCATTGAACCTGACCGAGCTTTGCAGCAAAACTATGGGGTCACGAAACAGCAATTAGCAGCTCAATTTGGCAGATCTCTCGGAGTCGGTGGCGTCATACCGTAACGTATGGCGTTGAATCGACCCTTTACATGGTTCTTTTG
>CAYZYB010000431.1:0-5017 GCA_964481505.1 uncultured Planctomycetaceae bacterium
GTAGTAGCCCATTAGCGTTTCATTCTGAGCATCAGCAACGATTCCGCCCAGACCGCTTACGACCTGGTCCGCGGTCAACGGCTGCGACCAAATCCGCAGGTTGTTGAGTTGCCCATGGAATGCCTGTGTTGAATCGAAGCCACCACCGACGGAGTCCTGATCCTGCCCCAGAACCAAACCGTTCTCCGAGATCACGAGAGGACCGTTGGCCACCTGAAAGGCACTACTCTGCAATTGACCATCCACGAACACTTCAAGCTGCGAATTTCCGTCAACTGTTTTGCGTACGATGGAAAGATCGTGCCATCGTCCATCGTCGAGAGCAGTGTTCAGGTCGACCTGGTAGGCAACGCCTTTAATGACGATTTCCAGCGTTTGATCAGGCAGCATGTATGCCAGAAGTTCATTGTTTTCCTGTTCATTTGCTGCACTGATGATGCTGCTGATTGTTCCAGAAACGACTTCTTCTGACCGCAGACGCGTTTCGATCGTGAATTCTTCCAGACCATTCAGGGTTTCGGTGTCAAGAAACGCAACGTCGTCTGCAAATTCCAAAACGCTGACTTCCGCACGGACCGCCTCGTTGTCATGATTGAAATTGAACTCCGCGTGCAGGTTGGTGCGATCGAAGTTTGTGTAGGATCGATCGGAAAGTGACATCGCTTCAGACAGCGGCAGCGCTTCGTTCCAGACACGCAGGTTGTCGAGTTCACCGTGCGAGTCCTGCCATTCCTGGAAGTCGCCGTTCAGGTTGTCTCGGTCACGACCCAGGGTCAGTGACTCGACGCTCAACGGTTCCAGAACCAAGGCATGGCTGATGCCTTGTTCGAATAGGGTGGTCAGTAGCGGAATCGATTCCGGAAGCTCATCGGCAGGGGCATCGGTTTCTTCAGAGATCTCTGATGCAGCAAGCTGTTCTGCGGTCACGCCAAAGCGTTCGAAGTCCAGTCCAAACAGGTCATTCGTCAACGGCCAGCTAATCAGTGATCCAGCAATCGGCCCCTGTTGCCTGACGGTGTTCGCCAGTGGTTCGAACGTGTCATTCGCGATGCCGGCATGAGGCTGCTGGGTGGCGAATCCATGACGACGATAGTTGTTTCCATCGTGATTTGTGTGCAGTATGAGATCGACTTCGTTGAAGTCGAAATCCGTTTGACCTTCCAACACAACCGTCCATGTTCCGCTGAGTGTCGACAACTGAGGCAGCGTTGCCGGTGAGAACCTTGCTGTCGAACCGGTCAGGGAGTTGGCAAGGAATTCTGTGCCGTCCGGAGCAATCAGATGAGCCGTGATGTTTTCTCCGGTGTGGCTGGTAAGCACTTCGATATGCGACAGGCTTCCCAGGACTCGAGGCATATCAATCGAAAGCGTGCGCGTCGGTTGGCCGGACCCGAACAGCGAATTCAGCACGGACGCGGACAAAACAGACGCGGGGATTTCCTGGCGAACGCCGCCTGGCAGTTGGTATTCAAGCCTTAAGTTGCCGGGACCACCCCCGTTATAATGTTCAACTCGAATGCGGTGATGACCGGGCGTCAAAGAAATCGTGCCGTTCGAGTCGACACGGTTCCACACGCCGCCGTTGTCCGCAACAAGCGTGTCGTTGATGAAGACGCGCCCTCCGTCGTCGCTATTGATCCAGAATGTCACGTCGCCGGAAGTCGGAATTTCAATTTCACCGTCCCAGGTGATCGCGAAAACACCGTCGCGACTTGGATAGCCAATGGTCGTACCGATGATGTCCGCTGTAGGCGAATGAATGGCGGTGTTCGCATACTGATTCAGTCCGTCGTAGGCTCGTGTGCGGATACCGTCCTGCTGAATGGCTAAGCGGTCTCGGAAATCAACGACTCCGTTTTCGCGAGTGACTGACGTTATGACATGTTGCCCATTCGCAGAGTCGTAGTCTTCGAATGTCACGTGGATGTCGCTGATATCGAAGTCACGGCCGAGATCAAGCTGCCACCATGCGGTTCCAGTGGCATCAGCAACGGCCACTGCCGTTGTGGCGTCATGAGTGCTTCCGGTGTCGATCGCCAGGTTGGCATCTGCGGCGTGATTACCTGACTGCGTGGCGGTTCCCAACACGGCGATATGGCGATTGTGCAGGTCAAGCACACTGACGTTGGCCAGGTTGAGCGTCTGTCCGGCTTCTGTCGCTTGAATTCGAACGTAACGTCCGGTGGTGCGACGAGGCTGAACGGGATCAGCAGAGAAGCTTGCCGGTGTTCGAGACGGTGTCAGCTGACTTCCCTGAGATTCGCCGTCGAACAGGACTTCTGTACCTGACGTGAACACATCCAGTTCCCAACCTGTCAGGAATAGTTTGAATGCGGTCGGGTCGGTGCCGGTTGCCAGGACAAGTGTCCATGTCCCTTCCGGATCTTCGCCGTTGAATTCCGAAAGGAAACCACTGGTCCGAGTGCCGAGATCTATTTCTCTGCCAGACGGGCTAACCAGCGTCCCTTGATAGCTGCGTTCGCCGGAGAAATCGACGATACCCAGTGTGAAGTCGATTCCGTTGACAAGTTCCCGCTCACCCAGTTCGTTGGTGCGACCAGCGACATCAATGGTCGTGGTAATGAACTTCAACGCGTTCTCGTCGACGGTGTTTGCCTCGCTGTGATTGGTGGCCACGCGTTCCGTGTAGCGGAATACGCCGAAGCCGAAGTTAATCGCCCGAGTTTCGTTGTGATAAGTCGTCCAACGTCTGGTATAGGTTTCTCCCGTTGTTTCCAGACGCAGCGACCAGTCTTCCAGCGGACCTGTGCTGTCGAACAACGTCCAGAAGCCATTTGGCTGAGTGTTCGCTGGCAATGCTGCCGCAGGACGATATCGATTGATTGTGCCAGGCACAGCAACAAGGTTGATCCGTTGACCTGTTCCGTTTAGGACGTACACCGAGTCGGCGTCACCAGCCGCCGCGGTGACTTCCAGCGTACGAACAACTCCGACCTCGCCCGATACGCTCACGGATTTCCGAAGAGAAAATGCTTCCAGTCGATGTCCATCGAAGTGCCCAACACGTTTGGACCAGATTTCGTTGCCCGCGTCGTCCAACACGGAAATGCGAACATTGCTCAGACGCTCCGGGACGGCATCGGTGCGATTGAAAATATCAATCTGGTGAATGTCAGTGACGGAATTCAATTCCACCTGCCACCAGGGTTGGGCTTCATCGCTGGTTGAGGCGATGGAATTCGCGTTCCAGTTTCCGTTTGCGTTTCCATCGATCGCCCGGCTGGCATCCCTCAGGTTACTCGACTGTGACGCCGTTCCATTGACAGCCACGTTGTTGCCGTCGGCATCTCGAATGACGACTTCAGCGATCGAGAGATACTCGGTGCCTTCGAGTTCAATGCGAACTGTCCTGCCACCAGCAATCGGTTCAGAAACATCTTCTGTCTGCAATGCCAGCAAACTGCTCTCGTTCAGATTGGCAAATTCACGTGTCCAAATCGGATTGCCGTTTGTGTCGAATGCCTGCACCTGAAAATTGCTGAGTCGCTCATTGCAGCAGTCTGTGCGGTTGAATATCTCGATTTCGTGAACGTCTGTTTCCGCGGCCAGCTCAACCTCCCACCATGCATGCAGGTCTTGGTTTGTGTGAGTGACACTGCCGTGATTCCATTCGCCGTTAGAGTCACCATCAATGGCAAATCGGGCATCGTTGCCACCACTTCCCACCCGCGTCGATGATTGTCGAGCGGTTCCCTGCTGCGCGACGTTGTTGCCATTTGCATCACGGATCACGACTTCTGCGAGTGACAGATAGTTCTGCCCATTCAGCTGAATTCGTACACGTTTCACTCCGGCGACCGGCTGGTCCAGCGGAGTGGTGCTCCAGTCAGTCACTTTGGTCAACGAAACCCGCTCACCGATGTACATCGTTACGTCGGAAGCTCGTCGCACGATCGTCAGATGATGCCATTCGTCATCGGCGACATCAGCTGGCAGTTCCCAGAAGCTCGACAGACCCTTATCAACCACTTCAACACGGCGATCCGGATGCAGGAAGACGCTGAATTCGTTGTTAGAATCGCTATCAAGGCTGCTCAACAGTGTCTGCACTGTGTCGCCATCGGACGGATTCCGGAAATCAAGCTCAATCGTTGCTTCCTGCAGTCCGTTCAACACGGCAGGATCGAGCTCGACATTCGTGCCTTCGCTTCGAGCCGCATCCAGGTCAAGCACTCGTTCTGATTCACCGTAAACGATGATTGAGCCCGAACCGGGATTCGTATAAGTCAGCGCGAAGTCGTTAAAGCCATCTTGGTTGATGTCCCCCAATTTGGTCAGTGAGTTGCCGATTCGTGGATCGGTGAACGTTCGGTCGTATGCCTGAGTCAGGTCCACGGACGGCGGCGTATCTTCTCGGGTGTACAGGATGTACGCGCGACCGTCGGCCGATGCTCCGGAATTCAACAAACCGACAATGTCGTCTCGGCCATCTCCATTCAGATCGCCAGCGACATGAATCGATCCGACCTTTGCGCCGTCGGCAGTTTGAGTCGGCAGGTGAATGAACTGCGTAATGCCTGTGCCCGCTCCGCGGAAATTTGCCGCAGTGTAAATGCGAGCTGTCGCAAGTCGGTTCGTTGTCGCCTGCGTTGACAGCATGAAGTCCGTTGATCCGTCGCCGTCGTAATCAAGCAACGAAAGTTCGCCGGGACCATCTGAAGGCACGGAGTAAAACCAGTTGGCAGCATCAATCGATTCCCTACTGGAAATCGTCCGCGGCCACGCCGTCGTCGCCTGTCCGTCTCGTAAGCCAGCACCGCCGTACAGAACATTGATTGACGTCGCAATGTTATCGTGCGACACGAAAACGATATCGTTGATCGGTTGCTGGTTGGCGTTCAGGTCACCATTGATATTCGCACGATCGTCAAGAACTTCGCCCAGTCCGACGTCGATGATCACGTCAGCACGGGCGGTAAGGTTTAGGCTGTCAACGCTGGTACGGGTTTCGATTTCTGACAGGCTGCTGAGGTCAAGCGGGCCAAAGAACAGGTAA
>CAYZYB010000432.1:0-5016 GCA_964481505.1 uncultured Planctomycetaceae bacterium
TGACAATGTAAATGCTGTCTCAGAAACAACTTCTGACAATATCTGATCAGCATTTTCCTGAGTGAATTCCAGTAGCTGAGTCGTCTCGGGAGCTTCCGGCGCTACGTCGGCGGTAACCGGAGCTCCGGGTTCAGGATTTTTTTTTTCCTCCGGCTGTACCGCTGCAGGCGTGGCGGAAGATGCTGGCGGGGCCTCGCCGGATGCGACTGCCGCGGGCAATGCGGGCAGCTCTCCAGACAGCAGGCTGCTGATTGCCGTGAGATTTTCCAGCATCGAAATCTGAGCCAATGCCATTTCCAGAAGGACGCGAGCAAACGTGCTCCGCATCATGCGGCCTTTTGCTTCGGACAGAATCTGAAACGCCGCCATGACATTCGGCATGCCGAGTTTCGACGCCTGCGTACTGACGTTGTCTCGCTGTGAAGTCCCTACGCTGCACAGCGGCACATTTGCACCTCCGCTTAGCGTCACCATCAGATCGCGGACATAGCCAACGCACTGATCAAGCAGCTCGCCACTCTGAACACCGGAGTTCAACGCGGCATCAAGAATGTTCAGCACTTCGCCGGGACGGTGATTCGTAATGGCGTCGAACATTGTCACCAGAGTTTCGTCACTGGCGGTACCCAGCATGCGATGTACATCTTCACCGCGAATCTTCCCGTCACTAAACGCCAGCAACTGATCAAACAACGACTGACTGTCTCTCATCGAACCACGAGCTCGTCGCGCCACGAGTTCCACCGCTTCATCTTCGACTTCAAAGCCTTCCGCTGTCGCGATTTCCTTTAGTCGCTTGCCGATCGAATCTTCACCGATGGCACTGAAGTCGAAGCGTTGACAGCGAGACAGGATTGTGTCCGGCAGTTTGTTTGGTTCTGTCGTGCAGAAGACAAACTTAACATTGGCTGGCGGTTCTTCGAGCGTCTTTAGCAAAGCGTTGAACGCTTCGCGGGTGAGCATGTGGACTTCGTCGATGATGTAGACTTTAAACTTCGACCGCATCGAACTGACATTCACGTTCGCTCGCAAAGAACGAATGTCGTCGATACCGCGGTTCGACGCACCGTCGATTTCCAACACATCGATATCGTTGCCGGCAGAAACTCCATCGCAGATTTCACAGTCGTTGCACGGAATTCCATCGTTAACATTCGGGCAGTTCAGCGCCTTCGCCAGAATCCGCGCGCTGGATGTTTTGCCAACTCCGCGAGCCCCCGTAAACAGATAGGCATGAGCCACTCGGCCGGCACGAATAGCATTGCGCAGCGCTTGAGAAACATGCTCCTGCCCAACAACATCATCAAACGCCTGTGGGCGAAATCGTCTGGCCAGAACGGTGTAATGGGATCCGGTGCTCACGGGGATGAAACTTCCTGAAATGTCGCGAAATGAAGATCGCTGAACTGCGACCTGTGGCATTGTAGCGACTTTCGCTCCCGTCAGAACAATTCGCCAGGGGCCTTCACGCCGTACTTTTGAAGATAGCCCTTGAGTTTCAGCTTCTTTCGTGTGCTGTCGGAGCTCATGAAGCGGATTTTCCCGAACACCGGGCGTTCCGGACCCCACGCTCGGTCGTACCGGCCCAGCACCCAGAAGATACCGGAATACGAATTCGGGTTGCGACCGTCGACCGCGTACCGATTATTGAGGTCGATCATGATCTCCAGCGCCTGCTGCGGTGATTCGGTCCATTCCAGGATCTTTTTGCCCCACAACATTCGAAGATAGTTGTGCATACGCCCTTCCGTTACCAGCTGCGTTTGAGCGGCGTTCCAGATATCGTCGTGCGTCTTCGCGTCGCGAAAGTTTTCGTGCGAATAAATGTATGGCCTTGGATCGGCAGCGTGTTCATCCAGCGTCTTACGAGCGAAGTTCGGCAGCGATTCAAATTTGCCATAGGCAGGGTCATGGCAACAGGCGTTGTAGCCGATCTCACGCCAGGTGATCAGTTCATCCAGGAACCCTTCAGCTGCCGGCGACATGTTCCACCAGCCATTGCGACTGCCCTTTGTTTGCTTCACGTCATTCAGGTCATCGACCGTCCATTCTTCGCTGGCGGCAACGGTCTTGAAAACTTCGTGAGCTGAAATGTGGCCGAAGTGAAGATACGGAGAAAGCCCACTGCTGGGATCGTCGTCGGGCTGGTTTCTATCGTCGGCGTACCGATGCAGCAGATTCTTCACAAAGAACTGCATCCGCTTCTTCGCCGCTTTGGGGCCTCCGTTCAACACAGCTGGCCCGACAGACTGATCGATTGGGAAACCGCTCAACACTTTCGGCGTTGCCGCTAGTAGTTCGTCATCAGCCATTGGCCAGCGTTCAGCAATCTTCGTGGGAACACAATCGATTTTCGGCACCAACTTCGACTTCAACGGATCCGACTGCGGAAATTCTGACAGATGCGGCGTCAACATCTTCTGAAGATGGATTCTGAAAGAAAACGCCTTCGTAAAAATGCGGTCGGTGTCACGCATCGGGTAGATGCCGTTGGAATCCACCGCTTCAAGCTTCACCGACAGACGGCCCGCAACCGCCCGAACCATCTTCGGCAGAAAGAAACACGGGAAGTCATCAGTCACGACGACGCAGGCGTTACCGGCAAGCTCCTGCAACAGCCCACTTCCGGCGCCGGGAGAGGGTTCCACGTACGGCAGGTAACTGACGCTCGCTTTTGCAGCTGCTGCTTTGTTGTCCGCCATGCCCTGCAATACAAAGCGATGAAACCGGACACTCGCCCATTCGTATCCAACGCGAAGCGCTTCGAAAATCAGCACGGGCTTTTCAAGTTCTCTCGCCCACTCAATCGCCCGCTGCAACGCGAAGTTGTAATGCAGGCGACGATTGGCCGTCATCCAATACAGCACATAGTCGCCCTTCGGATTCAGAGGAGCAGAATTGGACTCAATAATACGATCCTGAGGAACAGTCATTCGTTTGATTACACTCAACGGGCGGTGGAGCACGGGCGGTGGAGCAGGGTTTTACTGAATTAAAGACGTTCTGCCGCGACTTTCAATGCGTATCCCCACTTCGCAATACTGGCACCCGGTTCGCGACCGCTAACCGAATGTTGCAACGAGCACGTCCGTTACCATGAGGGTGGCAGGGGTTGGACAGAGCGCAGCGAGGGAAACCCCTGTGCGTTGTTGTCTGAGGTTGTCACGCTTTCTGGCCGTTCGTTCCGTGGTTTCACTCGTGCCTCGCTCGAACCACGGCCACCCTGCCCCGACGGGAAATTATGGGCGACGTGGTTCGGTTCACTGGGAGCGGTTCGCAATCATTGTTCTGAGCGTATTCAGGATGTAGTGCCGGCGTGCTTCGGAGAGTGTCGTACCGAATTTGATTCGAGTGGCGCCTTCCAAAGCGATTGCGTTCTGGCCCCGTGCTCGATTTGAATAGTCGATGTCTGCGATAACCGTGTCGACTTCCTGCCACTGAAATCGACGTGTCATCCCAACGCCCGCCACACCAGTAAACACAGTCCCCTGACCTGAATCGACGCTAACGACGACTTTTCCGGCGAACGTCATCAGGCACATTGTGACGAGCACAGCGGATCCCGCGGCGAAGGGAAGTCCGACTAACGACAATGGGGCACTGAATTGTCCGGTGGCAAACTGAGTTCCGTAAAACCCAGCCATTGATCCACCCGCCCACACAATGGTAAACGGAACCATTACGAGAAAGCCAGGGACAGAACGCGTCGTCGCGCCCACGATGAATCGGTCGGGAGTGCCATCGAACCAGGCTCCACCGGGCGGATTGTCGACGTTAAAACTCGGCGGAATCGCGTCCTGAACCGGAACGTCAGCCTCAGACAGTGACGACAGCGACGTCAGTTCTCCGCACTGATCACAAACGGCGACATTCGCCTGCAGATTGATGTATTCCAATCCAATTGCGGTTTGGCAATAGGGGCAATGGACCTTCATCGAGCAGTTCCTCAAAGACGACACTCAGGTTTCTTGGGGCGGAACGGATGTGTCTTCGCTGAGGATCAAGTGAACATCGGCATCTGAGTGGTTTTCTTTGATTGGGCCACGCCAATCGGTGGGTGGCAGTTTCGTACGTCCGGTTCCTACCGGACGTGGGCTCAGAGTGTCGTCCGGTGGGAACCGGACCTACGAAGCTGGTTTCGTTAGTACCTCGCTCCAACCACGGCCGCCCATTTCAAATACTACAATCTGCTACCACACCCACCATCACCCACTGACTCGCATCACTTGACGTCGACAGACTCCCCCTTAAGATGAAGGAATCCGTCCCTCTTCAAAAGGAGTACTATGGTGAAGTCTTCTCTAATGCCGTCTCTGCTGGCTTGTTTGCTCTTCACAATATGCCCGTTTGCGAATGGGCAGGAGAACTTCACACCCGCTGACCGCGAGAAGGCGTTGAAGGAAGATCTTCTTGAAGCCATAGAAATGCTTGAAGAGGGCAAGCACGTGCTGTTTCGCCTGGATTTTCTGGAAGACGCAAGGCTCTTTGGTCGCAGCGGGAAAGTAGATGAGAAACGTGTCACTGAGTTGGTCGCGATACTGAAGTCAGCTTTGAAAGGAAAACCAGCATTCAACAGAACGAAAACGCTCTGTCAGATTGACAGCGTTATTGAACCGACCAAAAAAGTCGATGAACAGCTGCCGGAAGTGCCAGCCGTGTACGCGGAAATCAAGGGAGCGGCAACTGGATTCGGAAGTGATCTTCAGAATGCCCTTTACGCTGCAGCAGGAACGCTGGATGCCGGCAACACCGAGAAGTTCATTCGTGGAATGTACCCGCTTCCTGAGCTTGGTCGACTCACGAATGGCAATCAACTTGACCGGCTGATTTTTCGGATGACTCAGAATCCCGAAATGGCTCGAACGATGATCCGGGATCTGCAACAGACCGCAATGTCCAAAGATGTTGTGATTACCAAAGGACAGGGAGATGTTACTTCCATCGCTAAAGTCAAACTGCCGCCAACAGTGAAAGGCAGCCCTCCGCGAGAATATCGCTTCGAACTCGTCGGTGGAC
>CAYZYB010000433.1:0-5004 GCA_964481505.1 uncultured Planctomycetaceae bacterium
GACGAAAAACTGCATCGCACGGTAGCGTTGAAAGAAATGAAGCCGGAAGCCGCAGAGTTTCCAAGAGCCTGGGAACGTTTTCAGCGCGAAGCTGAGATTACAGGACATCTGGAACATCCGAACGTCGTGCCGCTGTATCAGTTCGGAACAGACACTGCGACCGGACAGCCATTCTATGCGATGCGATTCGTTGGAAAGCGGACGCTTGTCGATGCGATCGAAGAGTACCACGATCGAAAATCCGGCGGCGAAGATGTGACGATGGATTTGCACCGTTTGTTGACCGCCTTTATCGGCGTTTGTCAGGCAATCGCTTATGCTCATTCGCGAAACGTGATTCACCGAGATCTGAAACCGGAAAACGTAGCTCTCGACAATTTTGGACAGGTCATCGTTCTCGATTGGGGCCTCGCACGCATCACGGACGATTTCGAAACTGTCGGCGGTGCAAATACGGAAGGCCTGATCTCTGACAGTACTTTAAACCGGACAATGGCAGGGGAAATTATCGGCACTCCGCTGTATATGTCGCCTGAACAGGCGGCGGGAAATCTTGACGACATTGACTGTCGTACAGACGTTTATGGACTGGGGGCGATTTTGTTCGCGATGCTGACGGGCGATGCTCCTCACCAGCAAAGTTTGTCTGGAGCTGAGAAATCGCCGCTTCCGCTTCTGCTTGAAAAAGTTGCCCAGGGCCCTTCGCCGCAACCTCGCGACTACTTAACAGCGATTCCTGTCGACTTGGAAGCAATCTGTGTCAAAGCGATGAAATTCAAAGCACATTCGCGTTACCAGACCGCGACGGAAATGTCAGACGCTGTGCAGCAATGGATGGCCGGTCGCAGCGAACGTCGGCAGAACTACGCGAACGCTCGCAGTGAATGTCGCGAACTTCGATCCACGATGTTGTCTTCAGTTAAAGATCTCGAACGCAATGTCCGGTTTATGTCGTGTCTCCCGCCAATTCAGGGGATCATGGACGCCCAGGCCGACCGCGGGACCGAAGACCTGGCGACCTGGCGAGAGCGACTCGGTGTCATCTACAGCGGGCTGCTGCGAACCAACTGTGATTTTTGTTCTGTTTCATACGCACAGGTTGATGGTGGTGACTACAACGAGCTCCTTCGCATCGAACGGCAATCGACCGACGCTTTCAACGTTCGCAGCATTCCTGCCAGCCGGCTTTCTTCCGGGCCGCAGACGACATGTATGCAGAAGGCGTTGGATGGCAAGCCGGACGAAGTCTACGTGGCGTTGTCATCTGATTGCCCAACACCGGGGACTCCGGAAACGCCGACTTCCAGCAGATTGGCTGCCGTCGTGCCTGTTTTCGACGCGACGACCGAAGATCTATTCGGCTTTGTGATGATCGAAGCCAGTCTGGACCGCCTGATTGAATCACAGATACGTGATCGCTTCCGAACGCGAGGACGCCTGTTTGTGCTTGACAATGAGTGTCACGTTTTATTGCAAATGGATCGCAATGGGACACGGATTCACATTGACGATGGCAAACCGATGGCAGCTCTATCGCCATCCTGGGACAATGTCCTGCCACATTTGAAAAGCGAAGGTGAATTCATGGACGATCATGATCACGCCATGTACGCCACAAAGATAGATCTCGTACCAGGACGATATTCGCTGGCTCTGGCGATGTGCCTTGCAGAACGTGACTCCGGTTAGGGGGACACGTTGCGCTTCGCCGGAACTCCCCGGGTACTACGGACGATCAAGCTGCGCTAAACAGATTAGCTGTTCCGCTGTCGGCCGAATTCCTGAGACCAATACGTTTGGAATCGCAAATCGCCTGGATCATCGGCGAGATACTTAAAGCCTACTCCGATTTCGGTGAACGCTGGATTGATAATATTTGCGAAGTGGCCTGGACTGTCGACCCACGCTTGCACGACTTCCTCAGGCGTTCGTTGGCCGGCAGCGATATTTTCACCGTAGTTTCGGTAGTCGTAGCCCGCCGCTAATCCACGATCCCATGGCTGGCTGCCGTCTTGACCGGTGTGACTAAAGAAGTCCTGATAGGCCATGTTCTGAGAATGCTGTTGTGCCACTTCTTGAAGCTGAAAATTGACAGTGAGATCTGGCAGGCCATGGCTGCGTCGTACCTCGTTCGTCAATTCAACAACGCGGTTAACAAAATCGGCTTCTGTTTCAGTTGATGCTTCCTGCGTCTCTGTTCCAACGTCCGGACCAAATCCATTGAATCTGGCCGGAACGAACCGAGCAGATTCTGATTCGGGCTCCGCAATCTGAACCTCTGCAACTGCTCTGGCTGGTTCCGGTTCTGGTTCTGGTTCCGAGGCTTGAAGCTGCTGCTCAATGAAGGGTTCTTCCTGGGTTAGGATTTCTTCTTCGGCCGGCTCTGCAAATGCAACGTTCTCAAGTGGCGAATCTCCAGGGTTCGCGTCTGAGTTTGAAGGCACGGTGTCCAGGTCGAATATGCCGTCGTCAAAGATGATTGCTTCGACGGACTCGATTCTGTTCTCAGTGATTTCTCCATTGAAATTTTCGCCGCGCACAAGGAACGAGCCGTCACCAACTGCTTCCACACTAAAATCGGCTCTGTCTTTTCCATAAATAACAAGAACGTCGCGGCCTTCACCCCCATTAATCGTGTTGTTACCAAGGGGCGCATAGATTTCGTCGTTGCCAGCCTTTGCATCAATGATACTGTCGTCTACACCTCCATTTACCCATTCGCTGGCGTCCGTGCCTTCTATAGTACTGGCCGACATCAGCGTTATGGACTCGAGTGTTTCCATGTGTGAGCTGTGTTTATTCGTCTCTTGCATAACCAGAAAACTTCCGAAAAAGATGGGGAACGAGTGTTTTCTTGAACGAACGTTCAGACCGGAGGAGTCCGATTTCCCTGACGCTACACGGAATCGATGGATCTCGTCACCGCCTTTCGTGCTGAAAATGACACATGAACCGGATAGGCCAGTTAGTTTTGACGAAGATGTAATGGTGTTGCGGAAAAACAACATCAAAATGTGGGTGAAATCACCAGCAACTGCCCCACGGAGAGATAAGAACAGGCGGGACTGGCAAAGACTGCTGCGAAATCGCCATCATCAGAATCAATGTGCAACATAGGGCGCCCTGATTTGCAACAGTTGGGCGTTTTCCCTACTCCCGATTCAATATCTCATCGAGCCCGAATACGGCCCTTGCCGTTGCTGACCATGCAGCAACCTGGGCATTCTTGTCAGCAGCGCTAGCCTCGTTGCCGCCCGGATTTTCTGTTCCCTCCTGTTCGCTGGAGGCGTTCAGGAAGCGAATCGTCTGTTCTGGTTTTTCAAGGAAACGCTGTTCCTGAATGACAAAGAATTCTTTGAGTGTTGATAGCTCTTCGTTTGTCGGCGGTCGCACCAGTGCCCTTTGAAAGATTGTTTTGAGGCGTGTTTCAGGGTTCGGGTCTGGGGCTGTGGCCATTTGTTTCCCAGCCTGCCTCGAAAGGTCCGTCAACATCACGTCATTCAACAAGGTTAAGGCTTGAAGTGGGCTATTGCTTCGATTGCGTCTGGCGATGCACGCTTCCCCACTGGGCGCATCAAACGTTGTGAACATAGCGAATGGCGCAGTCCGTTTTGTGTAGGTGTACAGGCTTCTTCGGTAACGGTCTTCTCCTGCACTTGCTTCCCACTTCGGGTTGCCGTAGGCGACCTCGGTCACACCTTTGGGTTGCATCGGATGAACGGGAGGTCCGCCGCGTTTTTCGGAGAACACGCCGGCAGCAACAAGTAACTGGTCGCGAATGACTTCAGCATCAAGTCGATACCGCGGTGAATAGCTCAATAATCTGTTGCCGGGATCAACGGATAGGGCTTCAGGATTTACAGAAGAATCCTGACGATACGTGGCACTCGTAACGATGCGACGGTGCAGCTTGCGCACCGACCATTGATCTGAGTCTGCGAATGTCACAGCCAGCCAATCAAGAAGCTCGGGGTGTGAGGGACTTTCTCCCTGCAGACCGAAGTCGTCAACGGTCTTGACAAGTCCGGTCCCGAAGATTGCCGCCCAATGCCTGTTTGCGACGACGCGAGCTGTGAGCGGATTGTCTTTAGACACAATCCATCTGGCAAATTCCAGACGATTCCGAGGGCGATTTTCACGCTGCTGCAAGAGAATATCCGGCAGACCGGCGTCGACTGCTTCCTGAGGCTGGAGGTATTCGCCACGATGATGCCTGTGCGTTGGTCTCGGGTGATTCGTCGGTCTTTCTGATAACACCAGCGTCGAAATCGCGGTCGGTCGCTTGTTCAGTTCGCGTATTCGGCTCGTTTCTTCGCTAAGTGCGGGGGCATTCAATAAGAAGGTGTTCCTCAGCAATTGATGATCGGCAGAGGATACATTTTGTGGGTCTTCTCTGAGCAGCGTCGCGACATGCTCAGAGTAGCTTCGGGCATGCGGGCGCGAAGTGGCGTTTGTTGCTGAAAAACGGAAACGCCCCAGTGAGCTCGCAAAGTGGCGTCCGAAGGACATTCGGATGGTGATCGACTGCCCGGCTGGAATTGCATTTTTCAATACGAACACAGCGACATGCCGCTCCGCCTGACGGCCGTGCACCGCCCACCCTGTCTGCACGTCTCGATCGATTGCCAGTTTTGCATCTGCGGGATTTTTGCCGTAACGGTTCTTTGAAAATGTTGCGGTAGCCAAAGAAAATGGGAAGGACGTGCCGCCGGATTCGGCAAAAATCTCTGTGAGGTAAAAATCTCCCAGCGTTCCTTCGTAGTAAGTCGACCCCGGACCGCCTGCGGGCAAACGTTTGTCGGGCAGTGCTTCCAAACGTAAAGCAAAGACTGGTTCAGGGGACGGTGCGAGTTCGATCACGTAATCATCACGTTTGGCGGTGTCACCGGAAGCAAAGATTGAGTTGTCCGGCTGAATTGTGAGACGCGGCAGGTTGGCGGTTGCTTTTGTTGGTCGCAGTTGCGTCCAGCGCGCAGCATGTTGTTGTTCTGCGGCTTTCCATTC
>CAYZYB010000434.1:0-5003 GCA_964481505.1 uncultured Planctomycetaceae bacterium
CTCGAAAAACTGCCTCAACGGCGATGTGGCGGTCACATACTGAATCCGGCTGAAAGAGATTCATGCCAGGATTTTGGAGCTACGGAGATGAACCGTGCTAAGACCGACTTTGCTTGTTCTCATCCCTCAACTCACGTCTTCAATCAGCTACGCGACGCAGGTGACAACAACCGAGGAACTCGTCGCCGCGACCAAAGACGGTTCGGATGGCGAAACGATACTACGGAGTCACACCGTCGGCTGAAATTCGCGAAACACGTTGAATCCTTCGGCCAGAAACTCTTTGATGGCGTGTGGCTTAACGGATCGTGACGCTCGGTACAGCAGCAGTTGGTCGCGGTTGCCTTCGACACGTAAATTCGGATCCTGAGTTTCAAAGAAGGACAACAGATCTTCATGAAACGTTTCGCGGATCATCATTTCCGAATCACCTTTGAGGACATACTTTTGGGAGAAGTCGGGGTGAGTATCGAAGTCGATGTCCTGCATTCCCATGGCGCTGCCAATTCTGCTCAGCATGCCTTCGCGGTAGAGCGTGAACTTCGGCAGATCAAGCTGGCTTGAAGAGAAGCAAATCACCGTCTGGTTATGTGTTGTCGAGTTTTTGCCGCCTCCGGTTGTGTAGCGGTAGTCGAAAATCCAGACGCCAGTGCCGTTGGTTTCACCGAAAATAGCGTTTTTGGATCGTCGACTGCGGCCCTTTGAAAACAGATCAAACTGACTGCGCACATCGGACGTTGAGCGATCAGCATCTTTATCGAATTCTAACCCAAGCTCCGCGGCTACCGCTTCCAGTTCTTCCGTCCGCTTCCTGTCCATCTTGAAAGCCAGAATAATGAGTCCGCCGACAAGAGCAAAACCGCCAGCGACCATGCCAAAGATAATGGGGACTTTCATCTGTTTTGACCTGCCTTGAAATTGAGACATTTTGTGAGATCACGTAAACGGCCCACTCTGTAGAACGGATCACTCGAATGTGGCAATTTTTTGCCGTTTGCACAAGTTGACTTTCAGAATAGAACGCAGCGAGACTACTGTATGGCTGCTCGACGCAAGACCGTTGGGTCGTTATCCTGTTCGACTGGCGAGAGGCTGAATAAGGTGATTCCATCCCTCACTTCGTTCAACCCCGTCAGCTTCTGTTCCGGCCAGCTGGCCCATTCTCTTTGCCTCCGCTCTGCCCCCAGTGACATCATCTTATACCGACATACAAATTGGCCCTCCCCTCGCCGAGTGGACTTCTTTTCTGCAAGTCTGCTCACTTGACCACTCACGCCTGGCGGAACTTCGACGCACCGCAAGAACGCGGCTGGTTTCGTCGGCCGAACAATTCGTACTGCGACTCAACGGCATTGCTGACGAAACAGAGCTACCACAAAACACAGCGCCGCTGCTGACGGGCGATCCGGAGACTCAGCCGATCGTGATGACCGGCCACCAGCCCGTGCAGTTTCATTCGGGCTTATCGTTTAAGTACGAAACAACTCAGCAATTTGCTGCGGACAACAACGCGATTGGCGTTGCCGTCATTATCGACACCGATCGCGGCGACGCGGGTCAGTTCAGCTACCCCGAATCCGGCGGCAGCGATGGTGCGGGCGGCGTCACTCCGTACCAAGCGGTGCTGGCCGTCGAATCGCTGGCCAATTCAAACAATCTGTTTGGACACGGCAAACTGAAATCAGCGGCAGCGCTCAGCGCGCTGGGAGAAACCGTTGGAGCGAACCTGAAGGCTTTGTCTCAGAAACAGGCAGCGGCGACAGCAGAAAAAATTCTCAACGACTTTGGGCAGTTGGCGAACGCAAAAGCAACTGCAATGGAAGCAAATACCATTATGCGATGGTGCTGCGGTATCGGCAGCCGCATGCTGGAACTTCCGCTTTCTGCGATCGCCGCGTTTCCGGAATCGCAGATGTTGACCGTCGATATCCTGAAGCAGCCAGGCCGCTTTGCTGCCGCCTACAATTCGGCTCTGGAATTGTTTCGAGAAGAACACGGCATCCGCAACAGTGCAAATCCGTTTCCGAATCTCCGCAAGAAAGAAGACAGAACAGAGTTGCCGTTTTGGGTGGTTGATCACAACCGCGGCACGCGGCAGGTCCTCGAAGTGCAGGTCGACGGAAACGTGACTCGCCTGCTGGCCAGTAACAACACCGTGGACACTCTGGCGGACAACATTCCGGACGATGCTCTGGAACCCATGATGCTTCAGAACCTGCAGCTTGTTCCTCGCGGAGCGTTGATTACTGTGTTCCTGCGTTTGCTGTTCAGTGATCTGTTTGTTCACGGAACCGGCGGTGGTCGCTACGACCGATTCACGGATGAATTTGTCCGCACATGGTGGAACGCCGAGCCGCCGCCATTCACCGTCGCCAGTGCGTCGCGTTACCTTTTCGAAGACCAGCGGATTGAGCTCCAGCGACTGGAAAAAATCAAATCGCAGCTTCGCGACCTGCAATTCAATCCGCAGCGACATTTTGGTCAGGGAGTCTTCAGCGACGGCCTCGAAGAACGCCTGGCTGCAATGGTTCAGGAAAAAAGTGTGGTTTTGGACGAAATGAAGTCAACCAAAGCCAATGGGGATTCAGCGAAAGATGCGGGGCAGCAGATTCAACGCATGACCAACGAAATTCGAGATGCCGTGGCCGAAGAATTCGAGCCGCAACTGGCTGTGTTGAATTCTCTAACGCCCGAACAGCACGACGCCATCAACAGCCGCACGTACCCCTGGTTCTTCTTTGCGAAGCAGGGCTCCTAAGCTAATCGGTAAGCGTTCTATGTTCGGCAATCAAACCATCATCGTGCTCACAGGAACGCTGCTGCTCGGAATCGCGGCCGGCATGGTGGGCACTTTCGCCGTGCTGCGTCGGCGAGCGTTAGCGGGCGATGTTATCGCTCATTCCGCGTTGCCGGGACTGTGCCTGGCATTTTTGGCGTTCGAGTCTCGATCGATTCTTGTGCTGCTGAGTGGAGCATTGGTCAGCGGGTTACTGGGAGCGTTGACTGTATCGTTGCTGAAACGGTTTACGAGTCTGCGCGATGACGCCATTCAGGGGATTGTCCTGAGCGTCTTCTATGGAGCTGGAATCGCGCTCACGCGTTCGATTCAGAATTCTCAGCGAAACGAAACCAACGCCGACCTCGAAACATTCATCATCGGCCGAGCGGCCACGATGCTGAGAACGGATGTTTTACAAATCGGGGCGGTGGTTTTAATTACCTCCGGCGCCGTATTGTTGCTCTATAAGGAACTCAAGCTATTGAGTTTTGACGAGCAGTTTTGTCGAGTGCAGGGATGGCCGGCAACGGGGCTCGATGTTCTGCTGATGTTTCTAACGGCGGTTACTGTCGTGGTTGGCTTGCCGGCGGTTGGCGTTGTCCTGACAGCAGCACTGCTTATTATTCCCGCCGCTGCCGCCAGATTCTGGACGGATCGCCTGTCGTTGATGATGCTGATTGCATGTTTCGTCGGTGGTATTTCTGGCGTGGTTGGCACGCTCATTAGTGCTCAGTTTTCCGGCCTGCCCACCGGACCATTGATCGTGCTGACTTCGACGTCGCTTTTTGTTTTGTCGTGGATCTTTGCCCCACATCGCGGGACGCTGTGGAAATCGAATGACGCAGAAAACATGGAGCGGCATCTGCCGTGGATGGAAGCAGCCGATCAGCAGGATGTAAAGTGACGCTCCGCCCAGGACAACGGATCACCACCACATGTTCGACGACACAAACGACCTGAACTGCATCGAAGCTGATTGCTGGCAGTTGCTAACGCGGGCGGTCACGGATCGCGAATGCGGCTGGCGGCTTCCGGTCCTGGCGACAGCCGACGGAACTGGATTGAGACAACGGATCGTTGTTCTTCGAGCGGTCGATGCTGCTCGACGAACCGTCTGGGCCCACACGGATGTGCGTTCAGCAAAGGTCAAGGCCATTCAGGACGCCCCTCACGTATCCTTGCTTTTCTACGACACAACGCGTCAGATCCAATTGCAGCTCTCGGGTATGGCAACCGTTGAAACGGATACCGTGGATTGTGATCAGATCTGGAATACAGAAACCGCCGCAAGCCTCCGCGGTTACCTGGCTCCGTTCGCTCCGGGCACCATCCGTGAGGAATCGGCAACGAATCTTCCGGATGAATTCCGCGACAGGATGCCGACGCGGGAAGAGTTGACCGACGGGCGAAAAAATTTCGCTGTGATCAAAACTGTCACTCAATCGATGGAATGCGTCATCTTAAGCAGACACGGGAACCGGAGAGCTGTGTTCCAATATCATGACAAAAACCTGATTTCTGCGGACTGGTTGGCTCCGTGAGACGTTTTTTGCACCCAGATTGTTGGGGAAAATACAAGTTTTGATGATAAATTTAGGAAAACGAAAGAAATGAACGGTTTTACCAGCATGTTTTAGGTCGCTACTACGTTTCTATGGGTTGAGCCATGTGATAAAACACAATGTTTTCCGCTGGAAGAAAACTCTACATTTTCGGCATATTCTTTGCCCCTACGCTGAAATGCATAAAGCGTAATGGCAAAACCGGATTTAATGGGTAACATTTGTACACGGGTCTTATTTTCAGGGAACAATTTCCTATCTATCAACAGGAGCGAACAGAGTGAAAGTACTTATCCAAAAGAAGAGAGGGTTTACCCTCATCGAATTGCTCGTCGTTATTGCGATTATCGCAATTCTTATCGCATTGCTGCTTCCGGCAGTACAGCAGGCCCGCGAAGCTGCTCGACGTACTGAGTGCAAGAACAACCTGAAGCAAATCGCATTGGCTATGCATAACTACCACGACGTTTACAACATGTTTCCGGTGGGCGCCTGTGCAACGCCAGAGCCAGCTGCTGCTCCAACATTTGGGATGCAAATCACCATTGGAGCCTTTGCCTCGTCATTGCCATTTCTTGAGGCATCAAACCTCAAGGACCTTTACGTAGACACGACTGCGTGGGAAAGTCAGGATCCGGCAGTTGCACGCACCATTGTTAAGG
>CAYZYB010000435.1:0-5002 GCA_964481505.1 uncultured Planctomycetaceae bacterium
CTGCTGTTTGTTCGATTACGTTTCCTGATCTGGCCGTTGCGAACGATACTGTTGCTGCTTGTGTTCGCATCTTTACTGTCGTGTTCCGGCAGCGCGATGCCAGCTGGTCTTCGTGTGACGGTCCTGGACATTGGGCACGGCAGCGCGGCGGTACTGGAAGTCAACAATCAAGTGCTGCTCGTTGATGCCGGGTCGCTGAGTCGCAGTGAACGGACAGTGGACGTTGTGAGTCGTTTCCTTTGGGATCGAGGATATCACAAGATTGATGGGATACTGATTTCGCACGCCGACATGGATCACTATAACGCGGTCCCTGGCATCATGAACCGATTTCCGGTCGGGGTCATCGTTTCGTCGCGGGAGTTCCTGAATTCGAAGGCACCATCTGTTCGTTCCGTCATTCGGCAGGCAAAACACCGCCGCATTCCCATTTTGCTGGCGCTGTCCAGCGACGAATGCCGTTTAGGAGATTCGAAATTCAGTGTGCTTCAGGCTGATGGAAATCAGTTACCCGCCGGAACTTCAGACAACGAAACATCGCTGATCTGCAGCGTCGAATTTGCAGGTCGCCGGATCATTTTTCCGGGTGATGTTGAAGGGTTGGGGCTCAGTCAAATCTTGCCGCAGCTTGGGCAAGCCGACTTACTTGTGAGCCCGCATCACGGTTCTGTCATTTCCAACACGGCTGCGATTGCGCGAGGTGTTTTGCCGAAATACGTTGTGGCGAGCTCCCGGAATGATCAGAGTCGTGCGGTTCTTGAAAACGTATTCGCGAATGCTGACGCGGTAGAATACACCAGCGACGCTGGGGCAGTCGAAGCCCGTGTTGGACCAACAGGTGACCTGCGAGTCAGTACGTTTCGACATTTGGTTCCTTGAGTGTCTCTTCCTGCGGGAATTCAGCGAAGGGGATTCCCTATTGAATTTGCTGGCCTGGACTCCAGGAGTGCATCAGCGAATTCCTTACGTTTGAAGATCTTTCACCAATATTGTCAGAAATTTGTGAGTGACATGTAACGGCGTAACCCCTTTCACTGAAGCATGTTACAGCACGACGGCGAGCCACCATCCAGAAAAAGCACTGGATTGTCTGCGTGAAGCTTTCTAGACACGCGACCTCAGAACAGTGAACACCGGAAGGGAAAACCGAATCCGGTGACACGGTAGTTAAGTGAGGCCACGTTGAACGACTCAGCATTAGTTGCAGGACTGCGGACGCAGGACCCGCAGGCAGTTAAGGATCTTCATGATCAATACCTGCCTTCGGTCTGGCGATTCGTGTTTGTCAAGGTCAACAGTGATCGTCATCTGGCTGAAGACATCGTCAGTGAAACAGTGCTTGCTCTGATCAAGGCGACTGCCGACCCGGAAACTGCAATCCAAAATCCGGGCGGGTGGCTGAGAACTGTAGCAAGCAACAAAATCGCCGACCACTTTCGGGCGGCCGCGAGAGTTCAGCATTTGATTGACGAAGCGAAGAAGAGTAGTGAGACGTTTGATGACGAAGATGCCGCCCGGCAGCACGAACGTGAAGAACGGCGGGATGAAGTCAGAATCGTGATGGACGCACTTCCAGAACAACAAAGGATGACGTTGGAATGGAAGTATGTTGACAAGTGCAGCGTTCGGGAAATCGCCGAGCGACTGGATACGACAGAGAAAGCGGCGGAATCGATTCTCTTTCGTGCACGAAAAAAATTCCGTCAACGGATGCAGTTGCGAGATGTTGATGATGAGCCTGCCTCTTCAGCTTTGACGTCACCGCAGTTGGAACGACTAAAACCGGATGACTCAGCAGCAGATGGTTCTGCTTCCGGGTCACAAAACATTGGAAGTTCTTTCGGAATGGCAAGTGTGACACATCGACCTTCATCATGAATGAATCCAATTCACAATCAGCATCTCAGCAGCTCGCGGATCCGGAAATCGCAGAGCTGCTTGGTGATGCCTTCGAAGCGCCGCCCGTGCCTCGTTCGCTGTTAAAGCGTTTGGATCACGGCATTGAGCAGGAGTGGGGTACGTCTCCGCGTCTGGCAGATACTGCTGTGTCTCAGCTGGGCAGAAGCCTTGGCCGTGGAACGCGGTGGGTACGAACGCTTCCGTTAGCGGCGGCATTGTCAATCATGGTCGCTGCCGCGGTCATTTTGCTTCCTCAGGGTCCAGGAGCCTATGGCTGGGCAGATCTGGTCAGAAGGCTTGGCGAACAGACGATGGTGCTCGTGGAAGCTCCGGAGCAGTCTCGCTGGATGGCCGCCACAGACGGTTTGGTCACAACCCAGGATGACGCATCTCTGGGGCTGCTAAACGTCGCCGAAGGTTTCCAGCTGACTCGTGCGGCCAACGGGAGTCAAATTGGTCGCCGTCAGCTGAACCTGAACGGTGATCGCCAGGACATGATGGTCCTTTCCCTTTTGCTCGGAGACACACAGAATCTGCCTTCGATAGAATTCGTACAGAACTCAAGAATCGTGAACGAATCGTCAGAAGTCGTGACTCACGATGGCGCCGAGCATTTTCAGCTTACCGTTGATGTTGAGTCTGATGGATTTGCTCCGGTGTCACTGCGACTACTGGTAGACAGCGAGACGCAGTTGCCGAGTTCCTGCAATGTGACCGGCTGGAACGACAGCGCACAGAACCTCGCGTTTTCTTACCCGGAGACTGCGGCTGAGGAATTGGTGGCAATGAATTTTCCGAATGAGTTGCCCGTTGTGGACTTCGCGACTGTGAATGCAGAATTGGAAGTTCTACGAAGTTCGACTGTCAACAAAACGGCCATGGCTGATACGAACGATACGAATCTGCAGTTGCCCGAAACGTTGCCTGCTGTCGCAATCGAGGAGGGCAGTGATGTGCCAAAACTGACGATGGAAAAGGAACAGACAGAAGAGCCGACAGTTGCTGAAGTGACTGAGGTCACCGAGCCCGAAATTGTCACGCCACGCGACTGGAAGGCTGTTGAGGTTCATGATCATAGTGGACCTCGGGTAACCGAACGCATTAACAATCTTCTGAGCAAACTGTGGAAAGAGAATCACGTCGCCCCAGCGGACGCCGCTGATGAAGAAGAATTGATGCGTCGAGTGTATCTGGATCTTGCGGGACGTACGCCAACGGTGAATGAAGCTCGGTCGTTCCTGGAAGACGAATCTGAAAATCGTTATCCGGTTCTGGTAGATCGGCTGCTGAATGGCGTTGACCACGCGTCGCACCTTGCGACCACGTTTCGGACGTTTTTGATTCCGGATAGTGTTGACCTGACGGCGTTTGGCGGAGTGGAAGAGTTTGACAAATGGCTCGGCAAGGAGTTCCAACGCGGCGTCTCTTACGACGAAATTGTTAAGAGTCTCATTCTGGCAGAAGGGCGACTTTCGCGTTCTGGTCCACTGCTGTTCTATTCTGCGAACAAGCTTGATGCGGATCAATTGGCGGCCAGGACGGCTCGCGTTTTCCTCGGAACGCGGCTGGAGTGTGCTCAATGTCACGACCATCCTTTCGAATCGTGGACTCAGGATGATTTCTGGGGCTTCGCAGCGTTCTTCGCGCGGATCTCTCGGCCTCGCGGAACTCTGGAAGCGGCGTCTACAGTCCTGCAGGTTCGTGACGTCGATCGTGGTGAAGTGATGATGCCGGATTCCGAAGATGCGATTCCGCCGAAGTATCTGGACGCTTTAGAGCCGCTGCAGGACAATGATCCTAAGGCGCGGCGACGGTTGCTGGCCAGTTGGATGACAAGTGGAAAGAACCCCTACTTTGCACGAGCGACCGCAAATCGTGTTTGGGCTCAGCTGTTTGGTAAGGGTATCGTAGAGCCACTGGATGACTTCGGTGTTGAGCACCCCGCTCGGTCCTCTGAGTTGCTTGATCTGCTGGCGAGTCATCTTATCAATTCCGAATTCCGTCTTCGCGAACTGTTCCGATCGGTCGTTCTGTCAGATGCCTACCAACTTTCCAGTGGTGCTGGCACGACGAATGAAGAGCGGTTGGCATGGTTTGCTCAAATGAATGTCAAGACGCTGACTGCTGAGCAGGTTTACGACTGTATCACGGTGGCGACGCTGTCAGCATCAGAAACTGCAACTCGCAGCGGCCTGAACCTTGTTCGCTTTGGCAACACGGGGCGAGAAGCGTTCCTGCAGCAATTCCGCACACCAGCTGGTCGGCAAACGGAGTACATGGGCGGCATACCGCAGGCGTTGACGTTGATGAACGGCACGTTCATAGATGGTGCAACGGGGATATCGTCAAGCGGGCTTCTTGGATCGCTGGCCGCTCCGTTCTTTACGAACGAGGAGCGTATTGAAGTTCTGTACCTGGGAACGTTGTCACGGCGGCCGACAGAGTCTGAAGTCGAGCTTCTTCGCGGATATATCCGTGCCGATTCGGAAGGCAACCAGTTGCGGGAAGGGTTGTCTGACATCCTGTGGGCTTTGCTGAATAGTGCGGAATTCACCATGAATCATTGATCCGTCACCGCAGCAGGCCGTTCGAATGACTGCGTGGAATTTGGCTTTCAACTGCAGGTCTGCTCGAGGTGTTGTCGTCTGTGACAGGAGTCGTGCCGTGGATTGACATCCGCCGGGTGGGGAGTGGACAATGAGTGCCATAGAGGGTGTTCGGCACTCCACTCGCATTTTTCTTTCCAGTCAGTCAGACGATTCAAGGATCAGGCCTTTTCGGGGCTCTGTTTTCGCTCTTTTTCATGCGTGAATTCAGCCTGCCGTTCGACGTTAGTTTTGAAGGCAATCTTCTTCAGGAGGCAATTGGAAATGAGTAGCAGAATATCCCGCCGACAACTTCTTGGAACTTTGGCCGCGGGTATCGGCGGCGTTAGCGCCAGCGGTTGGTTTCCCGCGTTCGCTAAGCAAATCACGGAGCAGCAAAAGACACGGCACTGCATTCTGCTGTGGATGAGCGGCGGGCCCAGTCAGATGGATACGTGGGACCTGAAGCCGGGTCACGAAAATGGTGGGGAATTCAAAGAGATCGACACCGCGTCCCC
>CAYZYB010000436.1:0-5001 GCA_964481505.1 uncultured Planctomycetaceae bacterium
GCCCACGATCGTGCGCTGGCCAGGTAAGGTGAAAGCTGGTTCTGAAAGTGATTTTGTGAGCGGCTTCGAAGACTGGATGCCCACAATTTTGGAAGCCGTCGATGCAAAAGTGAAGGCCCCTGGAGACACTGACGGTATCAGCCTGATGCCGACGCTGCTGGGACAGAAACAGCCGGAACGTGAGTTCCTATACCGCGAATTTACAGGCTACGGCGGCCAGCAGACCATTCGAGTCGGTGAATGGAAGGCCGTCCGGCAGAAGCTCGGAAAGGGCCCCGTAAAAACCGAACTGTACAACATCGTCAATGACATCGGCGAAACGAAAGACGTAGCAGCCGACCACCCGGATGTCGTCACGAAGCTGGAAAAGATGATGGCAGAACAGCACGTGCCATCAAAGATGTTTCCGCTAAAGGCGCTGGATCTGGCGAAAAAGTAGGGCATCCCGGTCCAGGGCGAACCAGCCTGGCACGCTCAATTTGAGGGGCTCACCGCTGGTAGAAGAGTTTGTTATGGCATAACCGGATGCTTAG
The DNA here is from genome assembly GCA_964481505.1 of uncultured Planctomycetaceae bacterium. Taxonomy (GTDB): domain Bacteria; phylum Planctomycetota; class Planctomycetia; order Planctomycetales; family Planctomycetaceae; genus Fuerstiella. The sequence continues at coordinate 534 of CAYZYB010000436.1, forward strand.
CTCGGTCGAGGCTTACATCCAGCGATCCACCGAGTGCAGGAACGCCGAATTCCAAGAGATTGTCGCAAAGGCGGCTCATGAGCTCGTTGATTCTGCGCAGATTCTCGACGGATGCCTTCAGCTTCAGATCGTCTTCTTCGTCATTCAAAAGTAACTGCCGGTGTTCGGCTTCAGCGGCTTCGCGTTCTTTCATGACTTCGGTGTGAGCTTCGCGAAGCATTTCCACGATCCTGCGAGATGCCTTTGCATAAGTCTGCTTGATTTTTTCGCGATACGCATTCGCGACAATTTTCACAATGCGCTTACGATCTTGCATCGTTGTGATGTGGCCGTGCATTCCAAATTCGATCTTTTGGTCGTCGACCGGTTTCAGTAACAAGTCTCTTCTAATTTCCTTGATAGCACCTGCCTTGTTCCTGAGCAACATTCTGATGTTATCGGGCCATGAAATCGCTTCGAGGAATCCGTCACTTTGAATCAAGCGGATATGTGTTCCGACGACTTCACTGGAGTGCCATCCGTAGTTGATCTTTGTGTCGACCGGAACAGTTTCGGACACGTAAGTCGAATGCACTTCCTCATCAGCCATCTTGTGCAAATGGAGTATTCCGGGCCCACCATTTCCGCTCAGTTCAAGATCCACCGCAGATGTCATCGTGAAATCGTAGACCATCTTCGAAGGCTCGTCGTCTGGCTCCAGCCCCATACAGATGAACTCCAACTTGTCGCCGGGAAGTTGTCGAAATGTGCAACGAGCCGGTGGCTCGGGTTCCGTCACCCACGTCATCGTGAATTCATCAAACGTCAGCACGATGTTTTCAGGTGGCACGTACTTTTCTCCGCCGCTTTCAGGATCGCTCATGTGCAACACACGCCACGATCCCGTGAATTGGGAGCCCACCTCGGCTGATTCGGTGTCTGCAGCCTGCGAATCAGGACTTGAGTCCATGTCGTCTTCGTTGGTCAGGCTATGAATCCACCATCGCCCGTTTATGTGTTTGAGTTCGTAGCCGGTGCAATCTGGTCCGTCGCTTGCGAAGGTTTTTTCGCCACGGTGTTTGATTTCGTACACGCGTTTTGCGGACGGTTTGTCATCATCTTCGTCATCACTTCCGATGGCAAAGAATTCAATGATGAACTGGCGAGGGTCCTTCAATAGCGATCCACTGGAAGCGATTAACAAACTCTCTTCGGGACTCATGTCTTCCGCTGATGAAGCCCCTTTCGCGTACAGCTTTGTTGCCTGAAGCAATCCTGCCGAAGCGATAGCCGGGGCATCCGACACGAGAGATCTTTCCAGCAAACGTTTCACTTTCTCCAGATTCTTCCTGCTCTCTTCATTCAACTCACCTTTGATTTCAGATTCCAGTATTCCCTGAGCCATGATCTGTGCCGTCATCAGGTAAGAGACTGCCAGAGAATTGACAAGGTTGTCGGAATAGCACTCGATACAGCCTGGCAAATCGTCCTGAAATTGGCACTTGGCAAAGCGCCGCATCAGCGATTCAGGAGTCGCAAATCGGGAATCCGATTTCCCTACTTCGACGCTGGGACGTTTGGGGATGCGGCGATATTCCAGCACGGTGTTGTTGCCGTCGGTCTTGAAATCGATCGCTCGCGTCTTGCCCCACAGGTCGACGGCAATGCTCAGCCTGGTGTCGGTCACCAGGCCGTTGCTCATCAGGACGCCCTCGTACACGGTCTTCTTGTCGCGGCTGATGCGAAATAACGGGAGCATGCCTGAATCGTAATCAACAGCGAAATCGTAAGACTGAATGTCGTCGCCGATCATCAACAGGGTTTTGTCTCGAATTTCGATGCTTGTCCAGTTCTGGTGTTGATGCTGACGTTTCCAACGTTCGAATGAATTGTCGTTGAGTTTCACGCCCTGTTCTTCGATGGAAATCAATTCCCATCCGCCGAGTAGGACAGTACCACCGTCCGGCACGCTAACCGTTGTCGAATCGCTTGATGGACCAACTATGCCGCTGGACTGCAAATACCGATCGAGCATCCCATCGTTGTTGATGTCAATTTCGACCAGACCGCGTAACCGTTTTTTGTTATCCCCCCCGGACAACTCCGCTTGCTGTTGATCGTTGGGATTTCCGCGTGTCTTCTCAACAACGCGTACAACTTTGACTGTTTCTTTCCCGCGGCGATTCAACGAAACAGTCTTCCCAACCACCTTCACTCCATCGAATTTCCCATCGATCTCGACCACATACCTCCCGGCCGCAACACGAACAGATGTCTCTGCTTTTGAGACCATCATCCGATCAATCAGCTTATCGCCTTGCATGATGCGAATCGGAACATCGTCGACTTCTGATTCGATCGTCAGCCTGCCTTTGTTGAGTTCCAGAGTGATGATGATTCCGCCAAACAGCAAAACGCCGAATGCGCCAGCGGCCATCAACCATTTCGAAACGTCGCTTCGTGAATCACCGCCAGACACAAACGGGGCGTGCGTACTTTGTGGCGGCGGCACGGATTCGGGCTGCTGAAGGTGAGCGTACCAGTCCTGCAGAAGGCTCGACACTTGCTCGGCTGTTTGAAAACGATCGTCGACGGGCTTTGCCAGCAGTTTCATGACGATCCGTTCCAGCCACTCGGGAACGTCCGCGTTGCTACTGCGGATGCTGCGAGGGACGTCGTTGCCGATGCGGTTTAGCACTCCCATTGTTGTTTCGGCTCGGAACGGGCTATGCCCCGTCAGCATGAAGTAAATCAAACTGCCAAGGCTAAACAGGTCGCTGCGGTGGTCGATTGTGTCGCCGTGAGCCTGTTCGGGAGACATGTATTGCGGCGTTCCGGTGATGACGCCGCTGCGAGTCATGCTGGCATCGTCGATCGCTCGAGCAAGCCCGAAGTCGGTGATCTGCACTCGTTCGACTCCGTTTTCCAACAACACGTTGGCGGGTTTAATGTCGCGATGAACAAGTCCCTGTTCGTGAGCTGCCTGAAGACCTTCTGCCACCTGCGATGCAATGCGAACTGCTTCGATGACTGATAACGGCCCATCCTGATTGACTCGCTGCTGCAGGCTTTGTCCTTCAACAACCGGCATCACCAGATACGGCAAGCCGTTGTGTTCGTCGACGGTTTGAATGGGCACCACGTGAGCATGAACGACTGCCGCCGCGCTTTTGGCTTCTCGCGAAAATCGTCTTCGAGCGGCCGCGCTGGTTGCCAGTTCGGGAGCCAGAACTTTGATGGCCGAATGCCGATTCAGTGATGGATCGAAACCTCGCATGACAATTCCCATGCCACCGCGGCCAAGTAGTTGCATAATTTCGTAGCGTGCGAATCGGCCGAGTGATTCCGGGTGATCGGATGGTTCTAAAAATGCAAGCGACGCATCATCGTAGCTGGCGTCATTTGCGGAAAACGGATTGTGATCACCGTCCTGAGTCGACGGGCGCAGCAGGTCCGAGACTTCATCCCATGTGATGCCGGACTGTGAGATCGTTTCCAGTCTTTCCTGGCATGAACTGCAGGATTCAACGTGAGCCAGCGTCGTGTCTTCCCCCGTGCCCATGCGTTTTCGTAGCAGGTTCAGCAGTGCTTCATCGTTGTAGTGATTGTCGGCCACCATGTGGGACTCCGATGCGAAATGACTGTGTTTAGGCAGATGGCTCAAAGCCACCACTCTGTTCGGAGACGCAGATTTTTAAGCGATCCAGCACGCGACACCTGGCAACTCGAACGGCACCTTCCGACTTGCCCAGCCGATTGGCGACATCCGCAATCGACTGAAGTTCGACAGCGGTCAACCAGAACGCCGACCACGTCGCTTCACTGAATTCCGACTGCACCATCGACGCTGCCTGCTGAAAACGAACGCGACGATATTCCAGCCGAAACAGTGTGGCCGTTTGATCGTCGCCGGCCGGTTGCTGCGAAAGTATGCGGCCAACGTCACTGTCTCCACTGCCGATCGGGCCGCGTTGGCGAGTCAGATGGTTGACGACCAGATTGCGAGTAATCTGATACAACCAGCTGCGAAATCCGCCACGGTCTGAGTCGTATTGGTTCAGTGATCGTTCGACGACGGCCAGGACTTCCTGAGCCAGATCTTCAGCGTCGGCATGCTGTAATCCCTTTGCCACGGCCACTCGATAGACAAGTGGGCGATAAATCGTGGCGAACTCTCCCCAACCCTCATCAGATTGAGGGCTGCTGAGTTTTGTCAGCAATGATTCGCGAGTTTCCGGGCCGTGCATTCTGCTCTCCTGACTTCAGTACACAGGTCAGTCGAGATTGTTACAGAAAAGGTGAAGCTTTGCTGACGGTGCGAGTACAGTCCTTTCTGCGATTGAGCATGTGTTTAAGGCTGTTCGTAGAATAACGGTCCGATTTTCAGTCGCGCCAGCTTTAAGCCTCCGATGGCATCTCGCTGTTCATTGTTCGTTTTCCTGCTGTTTTGCTGGCGGCTGGAAGCTACCACTACGGCGCTGATTTCGCG
>CAYZYB010000437.1:0-4977 GCA_964481505.1 uncultured Planctomycetaceae bacterium
TTCATATACGCTTCGAAAAGTGCCTGTGGTGAATTCACCCAACTGTGAGCTGTATCAGGCACGCCATGAAACTGCAGGATAGCGATTCTTCCATTCTTTGCCTGCTGCACCGCGCGAACAAAATCGCCCAGGTTCCAGTCTGGACGAGCGTCGCCCGCAGAGGGCAACAGCAGCGGGTGATCTTTGCCAGGTTCGAACGCAAACCCGCGTCCTCGTTCATACGGATACTCAGGCGCACCACCTCGCCGCGCGAATTTGATCTTGTGCTCCTGCAGAATCGAAAACGCCTGATGCGAAGTCTGGTTTCCCGGCCACGCAAAGGTCACCGGCTGAGGGATTCCGTGTTTTGCACATTGATCGTTGATGCCTTTCAACTGCTCGGCCAACCGATCAACCTTCCTGCCCGAAATCCCCATGTGATCGCGCGTGTGATTACCGATTTCGAATCCATCGCGATGCAACTGAGCGATCTCTTCCCACGTCATGTAATCCTTCTTGTTTGTCGGGAAGTCGAACCCTTCGGTAATGAAAAAGGTCGCTCCGAAACCGTAATCTTTCAAAATTGGCCGCGCAATTGTGAAGTGCGACTTCGCGGAATCATCAAAGGTCAGAACAACCAGCTTGTCCGGAATTGGTTCCTTCGCCATCACAACGCAGTTCTGCAGACAAAGCAGCAGCAACACGACTATTCGCGATACTGACTGGCTACACATCAGAGATTTCGGATAGGGTTGTACGGGCATCGGCTTTAGATTTTTCGAGAGCAAAATTATTTGGGGAAAGCCTGGGGACAAGCTACGCCGAAGCCAATTCCAGCGTCGTATTTGAGATCCGCAATGCTTGGTGTCCAGCTGGATGCCATACTCACTCAATTGACCGGCTTCATTTGCCTGCCAGAGCATACCAGAATCGCGATCAGAACAAGCAAGTCAACCTCGACGGTGACTCAGCGGCAGATCGAAGCGCACGGAAACACACCTTGAAATTGAATCGAGCAATTGTCATAGTCGCCGGAACCTAACAACAGGCTGCAACAGATACACCTGAGTTCCTTCAACGCCATATTGCGGCAAGTGCACGAGCCACCGCGATTCAAAGTCGTTTAACAAACAAAGCGAGTCTACCATGAAGAGAATCCTACAGTATTCCGTCGTCACCATCATTGTGGTCGGCGCCCTGTTGGCGTATCCCGGGACCCACGGTCAGGACAAAGAACCTCAGGTAAATCCCAGGATTCACGAACTCATGGTTCAACGGCGAGACACACTTCGAATCCTTGTGGAATTGTGCGAGGAACGGTGGCGTGGCAGCAATTCGACTAACTACAATCAATTTTTGGCACTCAATTTGGCACTCAAGACTGCACACCATGAGCTTCTTGAGGCAGAACTTGCCCTCGCGGAAAACAAGAACGCACGTATCCAATTGCTCGAAAACGCAGTTAAATTTGAACGTGCATTTGAAGAAGAGCTGACGGAACGAGACGAGTCCGATGATGTGATCCTGAGAGCTACGGTAGACAGGATGAACGCAGAAATCCAACTACTCAAAGCCAGCCAGTCACAAGCATAACTGCTGCGTTGCTTTAGGCTGGGCGATTCAACTCGTCTCTTAAAGCAGCCGTGTTCTGTGCCTCAATCGACAAGTAACATTCGTCAAGTTTCGCCCGCTTCATTCGGCTTCCAGAGCGTGACAACGGCTGGTCGTGATTGTAGGCCCGGCTCTCTCGAAACACGACCTCCCTTTGTGGCTTCGTGCCTTCGTGCGAAACTCAATCCTCACACAAAGGCACGAAGTTTCCGATGTCAAGGTCGCGCCCACGAAAGCTGAGCAACAGGGGCCGTGTCAGCGTTGCTCCGTATGCAAATCATCAAGTAACATTCGTCAAGTTTCGCCCGCTTCATTCGGCTTCCAGAGCGTGGCAACAGTTGGTCGTGAATTTTGGTCCGGCTCTCTCGAAACACGACCTCCCTTTGTGGCTTCGTGCCTTTGTGCGAAACTCAATCCTCACACGAAGACACAAAGGCACGAAGTTTCCCAGGTCAAAGTCGCGCCCGCGAAAACTGAGCAACCGTGGCTGCCAACGTTGTGCAGGCCAAGTGATGTGAGACTTTGGTAGTCCTAACGGTTGCTGATCATTAATTGGTTACGTCTCGGCCGAGTAGAAATGAATCTGCAGGGGACATCCAGTTCGCTCCAATACGCCTCCCATTCGGTGATCGAATTCAACAACGCAATGTTTATGCACCGGAAATACTCCAACGCGCAAACCACAGCTCCCTCCTGTGTCGCGAAGCTTCCTTATGAACTCACTCAACATTTCAAATTCAGTGAGAAATCGAGAGAGAATTCCGTCTATATCCTGAGCTGAAGACTGTTCATACTCAGCATGATGGATCCGCCCCGAAACATAAGACTGCGGAGCCGTACGAATCGTGTTTCCACTGCTATCCTTGTATTCGTGCCCCTTCGAAATTTTCCGCGTCAATTTGAATGTCGAGAGTTCAGGTACGATTTCCTCTGCTGGTAGGCTCGGGTGTTTGATGAAGAAGTCAACACAATACTTGTAGTTAAACATACTCTAGCGTCCAGGTAACATGGCATCTCATTAGTTCAGTCTGCCCAGAGCAGGCTGAGCACATTCTGGCGGCTGGTGATTGGTACTCAACGACTTAACATCGAATTTGGCGAATTCGCATTTTGCGCAGATGTAACAACTGAGTTGCCACTCGTACTCTTCCCAACAATTTGGATCTATTCTATTGATGCAAAAAACGGGACGCAGCCAATAGCCGCCACCGGTTGAGCGGACTTCAATGTGTCGTCATTCAAAAGTGAATGCCCGCCGCCAGGAATAAACGCATGGACGTGAACGTGAGCATCCAGTTTTTTATTTCCACCTATCCGGCACAATCGCGGCAGCGGCTTCGAACTGCTGTTTATCTTCGATCACCTTCTTGAGTGATCTCCACACGCTGCGAAACAGCAGGTTGAACATCTCACCGCGGTTGCCGAGCGTGACGCTCGACAGTGCATGCATCGGGAATCGTAAGCACGACCTGGTAATAATCGAGCCCGGAGCTGCGACCACTACCGCGACACTCGCTATCACGGCCGCTTTCGGGTCTTCGAATCGCGGGGCTGTTTTCCACGCCGATCTCCAATCACACTCCACGCAAAAAACGTTTCGAAACTGACACCAGTTTGGCGCGCATAAAACAACACCTGCACTTCGCGCCAGAATGCCAACAGTGGCGATTAAGTAGATTCTACCAATAATGCCGTTAGAAGACCAAAGGCTCTGCGTCGGATGTTAAACCGGACAAAACAGGTGCTACAGCTCACAAAAGCCGCCCTTAATGCAGCCCTGGGCTCAATCCGCTTGTGCGGACAACCTTAGGAGCGGATTCGCCCATAGAAACAAAATATGGGATTTCAACTTTGAGCCAATGCCTGATTCTTCATCCCTCATCACACGAAGTTCTTTTCCGAGCGGATGGTCGTTCATTCAAAGAGCTCTTTTCACCAGAATTTAACAGCGGGAGTCACAAAAACGATGAATGTAAATCACTGGCTTGATGCTCTTCGGTCTCAATTTTCAACGACAGGGCGAAGACTCTCGCACAAGCGGCGTCTTGCCCGACTTGAGTCCGCTCAGATCGCCAGTGAGGCACTTGAGAGTCGCCTTTTACTGACCACCAGCTACATCAACGCTGGCGGTCCGGATCTGGCGGGCGACCCTGCGTTTACCGACGACGCGAGTTTCGAAAACGGAGCTGGAAACAGACTCCTCTCACGCGCAGTGATCGATACGTCGCAAGTCGACAGCAGCATCCCCGCGGAACTCTTCAATTCGATTCGATGGGATCCACGACGCGGCCCGGACATGCAGTTCGATATTCCGGCCAATGTTGGGTCCGAATACAAAGTGGACCTGTTGTTCAGTGAAATCTGGCGAGGCGGTTTCGACGTTGGGCGACGCGTGTTCGACGTCGATCTGGAAGGCGAAACCGTTCTGGATAACTTCGACATCTATGAAGAAGCCGGTGCAAATACGGGGATCGCCAGGTCCTTCGAATTCACCGCGACCGACAACAACATCGACATCGATTTCGGGCGTGTGCGGAGAAGCCCAACCATCGCGGGCATTATCGTCACCGAACTAACGAACGGCGGTGGCGGTGACGGCGGTAGTGACGGTGGAGGTAGTGACGGTGGCGGCGGAACCACCAACACTCCACCAACAATCAGCGACGTCGCCAATCAGACGATCGATGAGAATGAAACACTGGGACCGCTGAATCTCACGGTGAACGATGTTGATGGCGACACGGTCACTGTCACAGCGACATCCAGTAACCCGGCACTCGTACCACAAAGCGGCATAACAACATCCGGCACAGGCACCAATCGTACGGTTTCGGTAACTCCGACGCCCGACACATCCGGAATCACCACGATCACGCTAACAGCATCCGACGGAACGGATTCCGCCACTGATCAGTTTGTTGTTACGGTCAATGACGATGCAGGCCCCGTTGACCCACCAGTCGACCCGCCCGTCGACCCACCAGTTGACCTGCAAGTCGTAAGGCTAAATGCAGGAACAGGAAGCGTCGGCAACTTCGATGCCGCTTCGCCGTTCCATGACAGTGCAAGAACAAACGCTCCACGGCGCGCATCATCCATCAGCGACGTACCGGATGACATTCCAGAAGCCGTTTTTCAGTCAAACGCATGGTCTCCACGAAGTCGGGGGGATCTGGAATTCGATATTCCTGTTACAAGCGGTGTTGAATACCAGGTCGATCTTCTGTTCGCTGAAATTTGGCGACCAGCGTTTAATACAGGCCGCCGATTGTTTGACGTCAACATCGACGGTCAGCAGGTTCTGGATAACTTCGACGTCTTTGCGACAGTCGGTGCAAACACTGCATTGGTCGAATCCTTCACAGTGACTGGTGACGGCAATTTGGA
>CAYZYB010000438.1:0-4961 GCA_964481505.1 uncultured Planctomycetaceae bacterium
CTGAACGAAACGCTATGAACAGAACTAAAATGTCCTTCGAGTGTGTTGATGCATGCCCCGCTGTCCACATCCCACAGTCGGATTTTCTGGTCATGTGATCCGGAGGCGACCTGTTTTCCATCGGGGCTGAACGAAACGCTCCGGACATAATTTGCATGCCCTTCGAGTGTGTTGATGCATGCCCCGCTGTCCACATCCCACAGACGCACCGTGGTGTCAGATGATGCGGAGGCGACTTGTTTTCCATCGAGGCTGAACGAAACGCCATAGACAAAACCCGAATGTCCTTCGAGTTTGTTGACGCATGCGCCGCTCTTGACATCCCACAGTCGCGAGGTGGTGTCATCTGATCCGGAGACTAGCTGTTTGCCATCAGGGCTGAACGAAACGTTCTTGACAGAACGACGATGTCCTTCGAGTGTGTTGATGCATGCTCCGTTCTCCACATCCCACAGCCGCAAGGTGGTGTCATCTGATCCGGAGACGATCTGTTTTCCATCTGGGCTGAACGAAACGCTCCAGACAGAATTTGAATGTCCTTCGAGTGTGTTGATGCATGTGCCGCTCTGGACATCCCACAGCCGCATGGTGTGGTCATTTGATCCAGAGACGACCTGTTTCCCATCGGGGCTGAACGAAACGCTATAAACAGAACTGAGATGTCCTTTGAGTGTCCCGATGCATGCGCCGCTGTCCACATCCCAGAGTCGGACGGTCTTGTCCTCTGATCCGGAGACGACCTGTTTGCCATCGGAGCCGAACGCAACGCTATAGACAAAACCTGAATGTCTTTCGAGCGTGTTGATGCATACTCCGCTTTCCACATCCCACAGCCGTACCGTGCGGTCATCTGATCCGGAGACGACTTGTTTGCCATTGGAGCTGAACGAAACGCTCCGGACATAATCTGAATGTCCTTCGAGTGTGTTGATGCATGCGCCGCTGTCCACATCCCACAGCCGCACCGTGTTGTCAGATGATCCGGAGACCACCTGTTTGCCGTCCGGGCTGAACGAAACACTCAAGACAACCGCTTGCCCCAGGCCGATCGAACGCAGCCATGGTGCGTCTGACTGCTTGCCTGTTGTTTCAGTGCTGCTGTTGGAGGCTGCCTGTTGCGTCACTGACTCCGCTGCTTCCGGGCGTCGATCGCAAACTCTGATCAGTGCTTCCAGCTCTGCATCAGACTGCGTCCGCCAGTCCATGTATTTGAACTGTGCCAGTGTTTCGTCGATCGGGAAGTCATCCAGCAACACCGGAATAAACTTTCGCCCGCGTTTATTGTTGGGATCCCGAAAACGAAACGTGTTGGTTTCGAATTCTGCCCATTCCGACTTCGCAAAATTCTCCGACCATGCCAGCAGCAGATTCCGCGAACGTCGCAGGCCGTCGTGCAACTTCCCCGGAATTGAATCCCCCAGATCGATCTGCTCTTCATCCAGCCAGACCGAAAGCCCCCGACTTTTCAGCCGGCTCACGAGTTCTCGAACGGTTTCCTTGTCACCACTGCTGTGGCTGACAAACACGTCGAATTCAAATTTGGATTGGTCGTTGCTCATCGAAACTCACTACACGGCTTGAGTGGGGTTTTGCGACGCCCCCAGGGACTATCCCGAAGGATAAGCAATCATTCCTCACCGAGCTACTGAACGCTGGCGGCAACATTGCCAGGGGGAGCAGGCATTCGGACAGGATTAACGGGATTCACAGGATTGAAGGCCCCCCCCCAACATTTTTTCGTCACCCTGAATTGATCGCGGCTTACAGCAGAGTCTCGTTGCAGTCGAACTTTTCGCGGGCACGTTCGCAAGTTGCCTTTCTCCGAGTTATGCTGATCCACTTGAAAAGCTATTGCTCGATCCCAGCCTCCACGGAGTCCTTCCTTATGACCAATCCCACCTCGCCCAATCGTCGCCAATTTGTCACTTCCAGCGCTGCCATCACAACAGCTCTGAGTCTCGCTCCAGCGATTTCGCAGGGAGCCTACGCTGGTGGCAGTGATCAACTGAAGCTGGGATTAATCGGTTGCGGTGGACGTGGAACGGGAGCCGCCAGCCAGGCGTTGAAGGCCGATTCGGGCGTTGAGTTGCACGCGATGGCGGACGCGTTCGACGATCGTCTGCAGAGCGCTCGATCACGCCTGCAGCGAAGCTTCAATAAAGAAAACGAAACGCCTCGTGTCAACGTTGTCGACGACAGCTGCCACGTCGGTTTCGACGCTTACAAGAAGGTCATCGATTCCTGTGACCTTGTTTGTCTGACGTCCACGCCGCATTTTCGTCCGCGACACCTGAAGTATGCGGTCGAAGCCGGCAAGCATGTGTTCTGCGAAAAGCCCGTTGCCGTCGATGCACCGGGAGTGCGGTCTGTCATGGAATCATCAAAGAAGGCCGCGGAGAACAAAACGGCGTTGGTGAGTGGATTGTGCTGGCGGTACCACCACGGCAAGCGTGCGGTTTTCGAACAGATCAAGGACGGGCTGATCGGTGACATTGTGTCTATGCAATGCAGCTATATGACTGGCGGCGTCTGGGATCCTCGAAAGACTCGCGAGGAATGCAAAACCGAAATGGAGTACCAACTGCGAAATTGGTATTACTACACATGGTTGTCAGGCGACTTCAATACAGAGCAGCACATCCATAGCCTTGACAAAATGATGTGGGCGATGGACGACGTGCCGCCCGCAACGATCAGCGGCAGCGGCGGGCGACAGGTTCGCACAGACCCGTCGTATGGAAATATTTACGATCACTTCAACGTTGTCTACGAATGGGAAAATGGCGTGAAGGCGTTCGCTCGCTGCCGCCATTGGAAAGGGTGCGAAAATGATGTCAGCGACCACATTTTTGGTACCAAAGGCCGCGTCGACGTGATGAAGCACCGCATTTTTGATCTGGAAGGCAACGAAATCTGGAAGTTCGAAGGCGACGGCGGCGACATGTATCAGATCGAACATGACGAACTGTCGGCCAGTATCCGAGGCGGCAACCCGATCAATAACGGCGACTACATGTGCAAGAGCACCCTGATGGCGATCTCCGGCCGTATGGCTGCCTACACTGGCAAAAAGCTCACTTGGAAAGAAGCCATGGAGTCGACAGAAGATCTCACGCCGGAAGCTTACGAGTGGGGTGATGTCCCCGTTCCACCAGTCGCGATTCCGGGGAAGACGAAGTTCGTCTAAGCGTGGGGCGGGCCGATGGAGCCGTGGTTGTTTGGCGTTCTACAGTTTTGCGGCAGTCGAGATCGATTCGTGGGTAGGTTTTTGATCTGCCAAAGTCACCCCGATTCCGCAGTGACCGAAAACAGTTCGTTCATGATGGGCAGCATTGACGGGGGCGTCACTCTGTCCGTGGAGAACACCGAGACTGTTTTGGACAAACTTCGCTATCGAATCGTGACCGATTCCAGCCCGGTGACATCGATGCGGTCGCTCTTGAGTGTTTTATCGAAGTACCGATTTCCTTTGACACCAACCGCGTGGCCGATGTGTTTGTCCAGATCGACCCCGCCATTCGGTTTCAAATGGGCGAGTACTTTTCCTTCGGTCGAAAGCAGCAGATAGCCCGATCCTTCGGACGCCGTACCACGCTGCACGTAGCCCGCGCCGACGTAAACTTTTGTGGACGCGCCGTCGGGAATCGCGGCTGCCGGCGGATTGAATACGACTGGTGAGTCTGGAATCGCGGAAGCTGCTGGCGTTGTGGTGGTCGATGGTGCTGTTGTCACGGCCGGTGCTGTTGTCGTGAAGGCGGAATCGATGTTGGGGATCAGCATCGATCCGTTTGCTGCAAGGGGCATCGACGGTTGACTCATTGGCGGAACGGGCGAACCGGGAAAGACGTTTGTTCCGAAGCCGCTTGATGGGATAGACTGTCCGGGCCCAAGCGTCATCCCAGGACTCGACGGCGGCATGGTCCCGGCTAATCCATACTGGCTGTTGAGCAACTGTGAGTCGCGTTGTTCGGTTTCCGAAGTAAGTCGATTGAGGTCGTCGAGCTCCGCCTTTCGCTGCCTGTATCGACGAATGGCTGGATATCGCAGATCGATTTGCCCGGCGATCGGCTTGTGAGTTACCTTGCTCTGCAGCTCCAGATAGGCCTGTTCGATCTTTTCGAGTTTCCACTGCGATGGATCCGACAGGATCATTCCGCGGAACTGCTGGTCGAGTTCGTAGAGCTTCTGTTTTTCTTCGCGGATCTTTGTGCGTTTCACCAACTGCTGCGTCGGAGAATATCGAGACGCTGGAGGCTGAGGCGTATTGAACGGTGCGGCTGCCGCGCGTTGACGTTCCTGTTGCTGAACAATGCGTGACGGAATTTCGTATGGGTTTCGATCGCGTTGTGCCTGAGCGGCTGCACCAATCGGCAACACGGCAGAACCGCGAATCCAGCGATATTCGCGTTGTGGGGGAGCAATCTTGTAGGCGCTGGAAAGTCCGGCGGTGAGTTCGATTTGCTGTTCGGCAAGAATCGTGACCTTTTCCCCGGCTTTCAACATTCGCTGCCAGACGCTGGCTTCGTTTCCGAAGGCGCTGCCGACGAATACGACGACGTTGTTATCGAGGACTTCGCCCTGATTCGGTGAAATCCTGCGAACGTACTTCGAAGGAATCCAGCTGAAGCTGCCTTTGGGGGGATCGACCATGTACCACCCGCCCGGATCATGACGCCGAACAGTCACGGTCGCGTCGCGTGGCAGTGCGTGGGTGGGATAGAATTTTTCACCGGCGCCGCTGCGGACGTAGACTTCGTCAGCGGTCACTCGAGCCTTGTAGGGAAACTGTTGCCCCTGACCAAAGGTCGCATCGACGAATAATGTCGACAGAAAGAGTACAAAGGCTGGCCTGAACATGACGGTCGTCCGTTAATTAATTCTCGAATCAGCAGCCGCCGCTTTCGCAGGAGGTGCATTCCACCAGAAACGATGCCGCGGAGTCGGAAGATGTATCATGAATC
>CAYZYB010000439.1:0-4953 GCA_964481505.1 uncultured Planctomycetaceae bacterium
AGTAAAAGGATTGAGTGTTTTTATCGTTTCAGCGATGCCGCTGAAGTGGTTTGAAATTTTGTAGAGGTTGGAGATGCCGGAATAACACCGGCAGTCATTGAGATTCTACTAGTGAATAAAAATGAATTCGTTCGAATTCAACAGTGCCCAGAAAAGGTCCTGATACGCCTGAACTTTATTGTTCCGGTAGGCAGCGATCAGGCGAGACGCCTTACTGATTTCACTTCGAGACGGCCGACGGCTTAAGGCCGCGAGATACAAATCCTGCATCTTCACGGACTCTCTGCCAGGACCACTAAACGTTTGATGCAAAAAGCTACCGCGTTCTGCACTCACAGCTTTTTCCGTCAACTCGCTGTTCATTAGCATCAGTGCCTGAGGAATTGTGCCGTTAAACGTTGTCGCTTCATCGTTTTCGTCGTTATCGAAGGCGACAATAAACTGCCGCATCCAACGACGACGCTGATTTTCCTGAGCATCCCATCCGCCCTTGCCGGACTTATGAGCACTCGAGGCGACTATCAGCGAATCGTATAGCTGTTCCGCCTGCATCGACTTGATGTACATGTGACTAAACAGCGGTACTTCACCAGCTGACGGATTGTCGATCTGGTTGTCTTCACCGAACTTGCTGGTCAAAGAATAGGCTTCCGAATTAGCAATCCATCGGATCAACTGTTTCACATCGTAGTCGCTCTTCACGAAGTCCGCGGACAGCCGTTCGAGGACTTCCGGGTGTGACGCAGAATTATGCGGCCCCATATCGTCGACCGGCCGAGTGAAACCATAACCAAAGAACTGACCCCACATTCGATTAACGAATGCTTTCGCGATCAAAGGTGTTTCGCCATTGTCGGTGTCAACAAGCAGTTTTGCGAATTCTTTACGCCGATCGAATGCGTCCGGCGCGACTTCTTTTCCATTGTAAACCGGGAAAGCCACCTGCATCAGGCCACTGCGTTTTTCGAAGAACACACCACCGGTGAAGTCTCGTGTCAGCACTTCTGAATAATCGTCAACCTGACGTCCGGTCTTCTCGTCAAACTTCCGGTGATCCTGCTTGCGAACCTGACGGAAGAAACTGTTGAACTCCCAAAACTGTGCCTGCTGCCAGTTGTTAAAGGGATGGTTGTGACACTGAGTACACTGCACTTGCATTCCGAGGAACAGTTTCGTCGTTTTAGCGGTCAACTGAACCGCGTCATCCGGCATCTGCAGTTGAGCGAGCGTATAGTTTACAGCTCCGTTTTCTTCGAAGTGACCTTCTGCCGTGACGATGTCGACAACCACATCGTCCCATGGACGATTCTTAGCGAATGCTTCGCGGAAGAATTTTTCCATCCCACGACGACTCACTCGACGCGGTGTTCCGCGTCCGATGCAGTTGTTTGTCCAGATCGTGGTGAAGTTCCGAACGTAATCAGGATCTTCCAGCAACTTTTCAATCAACGCCGGGCGTTTACGGACACTTTCGTCTTCGAGAAAAGCTTTCACCTCTGTCAGCGTCGGGATGCGGCCCAAAACGTCGAGGAACACACGGCGAATCCACTCATCATCAGCTGCGGGCGCCGACGGTGTGATTTCGTTGTCTTCGTAGCCCTGACGAATCATTTTGTCAGCGAATTCAACCGTTGACAGTTCCGCACCGTCCGTTGTCTCAGAAACCGCGGCTTCGTCACCAGCGGCAGAGCCAATGCTGAAGCACAACATCACCCCGGCGATCATATGTCGCAGGATTTGGTGAAAGTCGGATTCAAGTGTCCAGTTCATTGAGTGTTCTCCTGTTTGAACGCTGGAATGAGGATCGTCACTGACCTTTCAGTTACCACTCCGGGAATCTACACCATTTAGGGGCCCTTGTGTTCGTCGGATTTATTCAAGGAAACCGCTATTCCTGGAAATTGCTCCACAAAGTGTGCCGAACACCGCAGTTTACGGGGGCAAAACATCAGGGAATGTTGACCTCACTGGTCGTTCTGATACAGACGATGCTGTCCGTTCGTTTGGATTTACGCTACGTTTCCGGCTAAAACGAGTTCCCTGGGTCACAGCTCGCTCGCAGTATGGGCAAATCTTCGTCCTCTAAGGCCACAATTCCTCGCAGACTTTAAGTTATGAAAATTACGTTCTTCGGAGCCGCTGGTGAAGTCACGGGCAGCCAGCACCTGATTGAAACCGATTCTCGCCGAATTTTGCTGGATTGCGGTCTGTTTCAGGGCCGGGACGAAGAATGCCTGCCTAAGAATCAGAAGTTTCACTGCAATCCTCGTAAGCTCGATGCGATCATTCTTTCGCACGCCCACATCGATCACAGCGGAAATCTTCCCGGGCTCGTAGGAGCTGGCTTTGACGGATCGATCTATTGCACGCGAGCCACCGCCGACATCACCACGCTGATGCTGCGTGACAGCGCGAAGATTCAGCGCGAAGACGCTGCTTACCGCGCGAAGAAAGCAAAATCCGGTGACCCGCCCGCCGTGCCGTTGTATTCTGAAGACGACGCGCGTCACGTCGCGACTTTGTTCGAATATGTCCCCGTCGGCGAATGGCAGGAACTCGGTGATGACGTTCGACTTCGCCTGCACCACGCGGGGCACATCCTTGGTTCAGCAGTCGTGGAACTCGAATTGTTGGACGACGGCGAATGGAAACGTGTGGTGTTTACCGGTGACCTTGGGCGCCGCGACAAGCCGCTGCTGTTTGATCCGACGCCGGTGGAACGCTGTGACGTTGTCATCACAGAATCAACCTACGGGGATCGCGTTCACCCGACAGCGGCAGACGTGAAGTCAGAACTCCAGCGTGTCATCTGTGATGCTCGCGAAAAGGGAGGCAGAGTGATCATCCCCGCATTCAGCCTCGGCCGCACTCAGTTGCTGGTGTACCTGCTGAACGAACTTCGCAACGAAAACGCGATGTGTCGAGTGCCCGTGTTCATCGACAGTCCACTCGCCACGCGCTTGACCGAAATCTATCGCGATCATCAGGGCGAAATGGACGAAGACGTGATCGACACGTTGAAACACGACGACGATGTTTTTGCATTCGAAGGATTGACGTACGTTCGTTCTCGAGACGAAAGCATGGCTCTCAATAAGCGAAAAGGTCCATTTGTGGTGATTTCCGCCAGTGGAATGTGTACCGCCGGTCGTGTCGTCCACCATTTGAAACACGCGGTTTCGCACGAAGAAAACACGATCATGATCATCGGCTTTCAGGCGAAGGGAACACTGGGCCGACAGCTCGTCGAGCGTCGCCAACACGTCTACATTCACGGCCGACGCTACAAGCTGAACGCCACTGTCGAAACTGTCAACGGCCTGTCAGCTCATGCCGATGCCGAAGACTTCCGCTGGTGGTTTGGTGAAATGCAAAAGAGCGGCGGCTGCGGCCATGCCTTCATCGTTCATGGCGAAGACCGCTCAGCAAATGCGTTGGCAGAATTGATCGCAGACACCTGTGACCATAAACCGGTGGTGCCTCAGTTTGGTGAATGCTTCGAACTGTAGTCAACCGCGATGCGGCGCTATCGCCACCAGTCCGGCTGAGCGAACACGTCTTTGACTTTGATGCTGAACGAAGGCAGCTCCTGGCCACCTTCCAACGCCTGCCAATCTGCGAGCGCCAGTGTGTCGTTGCCGTTGCTGATGACCTGGATCTCTCGTTTTTCGGTGTCGGGCACCCAAATCGTTTTCACGCCGAGCTTTAGGTAAGCCAGCGTTCGACGTCGCATGTCCTGACGTCGATCATTGGCGGAAGCGATATCAATGACGAGCTTCGGGACCGTCGCTGCAATAGCGTTATCGGTTTCGCCGAATTGGTCGCCACTGTCAAAGTAGCAGATCGAAGGGCACAAAACTGTGCACGGTTCCTGATTCACATGCAGCCCGATTTCGTGGCACGCATAACCGACTTTTCGCTGCTGCTGACCGGCCAACCAAACCGCCAGCGCACGCGACAGGTTCAGAACCGCGTTTCCGTGGTTGTCATCGGGCGGATCCATCACGACAGGGCGACCTTCGTGAAGTTCGTGCCATCGTCCGCCTTCCGGCAGTTCGTGCTTTGTGTGCGCAAACTCTTCAGCTGTCAAAAGAGCGTTTCGAATCATGGGCGCGCCAATTTCGAGAGGAAGAAGGTCGTTTTGCACTGCGGAACAGCCACCAGAGCGTCCGCGGAGCCTGATTGTACAGCAAATCGTTTGGAAATGGAGGCTGGCAAAGTGTACCGATTATTCGTTTTCTTCCGGATTTCGCGAAGTTCGGGGTCATTCCATAAGTACGGCTGCCGCGGAAATTAGCGGGGGGAATGATCGGGTTCGAACGAATCTACCAGCGAGGTTGCCTGTCCGGATTCCGATCGTTGAATGGGATGTACGTAACGTGACGGTCGCTGCCAGTGAGTCAGCGAATCGATAGATCTCGGAGAGTTGTCAGATGCAAATTTCGAAAACTCTGTACCTGTGTCTCTTCGCGGTTACCTCAATAGCCACTGCGGACGAAGGAGCGGGTGTTCCGAATACCGTCCTGCCCCCCACTGCACAGGACATCATTCGATCGTTTGCTGCTCAGGATGGAGCGACGCCAGACGGGCAGCAGCGAAACGTGCTGACACCAGAAGCGTTTCCGTCGGAACCGCAAAGCGGCGGCACGAGCCCGCTGCCGCCTATGGAAACTCCCCCTCCGCCGCCGCCGGCAGAAACTCCTCCAGCAGAAACTCCTCCGCCAGCGGAACCAGAAGTACGCAGTCCGTCGAAAATCCTGGTACCGATGCCAGTCCCGCCTGAGTCCGAGATTGGTGCCGTGTCGCCAATTCGTGAGAGCCCGCCTGCCCCGGAATCGCCACTCCCGCCAGCGTCTGATATGCCGCTGCCTGCGATCCCGCCAGGTGTCCCATCAGACATCCCGGCTGCTTCTCATCAAGCTCCTGAAGCATCAATTCTCGAAACCATTGAGC
>CAYZYB010000440.1:0-4949 GCA_964481505.1 uncultured Planctomycetaceae bacterium
GGCATGGGGAGGACGGTTCAAACAGGATACGGATCCGCGAGTTGAAGCGTTCACAGAATCAATTAGCTTCGACAGTCGACTTTATGAAGTCGACGTTCGCGGTTCTCAGGCTCACGCAAAGATGCTGGCTACCGTTGGGCTCATTACCGACGACGAACGCGATCAGATTTGCAGCACTTTGGATGTGATCAAGAGCGAAATCGCGGCTGGCGATTTTCCGTTCAAGGCGGAGCTCGAAGACATCCATATGCACATCGAGAGTGCGCTCATCGAACGAATCGGTGATGTCGGTCGAAAGTTGCACACGGGGCGAAGCCGAAACGATCAGGTGTCGACTGATCTGCGCCTGTACGTGCGTGATGCGATCGATTCGCTGGACGCACTTCTGTTGGATTGCCAGCGAGCGTTTGTCGAACGCTGTGATCAAGACGCTGATGTGATTCTTCCCGGGTACACGCATCTGCAGCGAGCTCAACCAGTCAAGGCCGCTCACTACTGGCTGGCGTACTGCGAAAAGTTTCAGCGAGACCGTGATCGACTGGCGGACTGTCGCAAACGCGTGAACGTGTCGCCACTGGGTGCCGCAGCCCTGGCGGGAACGTCTCTACCGATCAACCGCGAAATGACGGCAGAACTTTTAGGATTCGACGGGATCGCAGGAAACAGCCTGGACGTCAGCAGTGATCGTGACTACCTGGCAGAACTCGTGTTCTGCATGTCGTTGATTTCGGGGCACCTCAGCACATGGTGTGAAGAGTGGATCATCTGGTTTACGACCGAGTTCGACTTTATTCAATTGCCGGATGCGTACACGACGGGTTCGTCCATCATGCCGCAGAAACGTAATCCGGACGTGCTGGAACTGATGCGAGGCAAAACGGCAAGAGTGATGGCGGCGGTGCCACAGGTTCTGATTTTGATCAAGAGTCTGCCGATGGCATACAACCGCGATCTGCAGGAGGACAAGCTGGCGATGTTCGATGCGTTCGACACTGTGCAGGCATGTCTGGAACTGACTCCCGCGATCGTCGCAGGGGCGGAATTGAAGCGAGAGAACATTTCGTCACGGCTGGAAGACGGTTTTCTGGACGCAACCGCGCTGATGGAATATCTCATCAAGAAGGGTGTTCCGATGCGAACGGGGCACGGCACTGTTGGCAAGCTGGTGGCGCAGTGTGAAGCGGCGAAGTGTCGCCTGAAAGACATGTCACTGGATGAACTTCAACAGGCGTGTGAATTGATCCAGCAGGATGTGTACGAAATTCTGGGCACAGAAAACGCCATGAAGGCTCTGCAGAGTTACGGTTCCGGCGGCGAAATCCCGGTCGCGGATCGGGTGGCTCACTGGAAATCTGCTTTGAGTTAACTGAAACTTCCTGACAAACAGCCGTGCGTCTGACGGGCGTAGGTGGCTGTGTTTGGTCATGTTATCCGCGGTGTCCGCGGAAGCGTTTTCTATTGGGCGTTAAGGTTGGCAGCGGGGCTTCCCGCATGTGGTGGTTCTATGAAAACTTTTCGTTTTTGCATGAGTGTGCTTCTTTGCTTCTGCGCCACGGCGTGGGGGCAGCAGATTCCGGAATATGATCTCGGAGGCGCCAGCGATCCGAAGCCGGATCTGTCGTTCAAAAAGGAGAAGCAATACAAGCGTGTTCATCAGTCATCGCTGCGACTCATTCTGCGCGGCGAACTCGACAAGACTGAAACGTTTTTGAATCAATACCTGAGTGATCATGCGGGCGACGCTGAGACGTTGTACATGCTGGGGATTCTTCAGGGGCAGCGCGGCAATATCAAAGACGGAGAAACATTTTTACAGCGTGCGGTGGATGCCGGGTTGCCGGACGGTCGTCTGGTGGCGGGGCCTCGTGAAGTCATGAAGCCCTTTGCAGAAACGTCACTGTTAAAGAGCGTGTTCACGAAGTACGAAACGATGCCTGTGCATGGTCCATTGGTTGGCAGCGTGACAGATTCTTCCGCGTCATTCTGGGTGCGGGCATCAAGAGAAACATCGGTGGCGGTAGCGGTTCGGAAATTTCAGCCGACCGCCGCTGCTGGTGGGCGGTTGCCGAAGATTTCGAAGAGTAAGAAGATGGCGGCGACGGCGGCGGATGACTTCACTGCGGTGGCAACAGTTGGTGGTTTGGAGGCCGGGACTGAGTATGAGTATTCGGTGTTCATCGATGGACGGCCTGGAGGCTGGAAGGACACGCAACGATTTCGGACCTTTTCGGAAGATGGCAAGCCAACTCAGTTCAAGATCGCATTTGGAGGTGGCGCAGGATATGTGCCTGAAAACGAACGCATGTGGAATACGATCGGCAGCTTCGATCCCGATGCGATTCTGTTGCTGGGCGATAACGTCTACATCGACGACCCCGAATCCGTGGCGATGCAGCAGTACACCTATCAACGCCGACAGTCTCGGCCGGAGTGGCGAAAACTGACCGCTTGCTCGCCGGTGTTCACAATTTGGGACGACCACGACTTCAGCACAAACGACAGCTGGGGCGGAGCAGACATTGGTGTTCCGTTTTGGAAGAAGGATTGGGTGTTTCCCATCTTTCGACAAAACTGGGCCAACCCTGGCTATGCGGGCGGCAACCGGCAGCCGGGCTGCTGGTATTCTTTCAACATCGGCGACGTCGACTTCATTATGCTCGACTGCCGCTACTATCGAACAGCTCCCCAGGGCAACGATCGGTCAATGCTTGGCCCCGTGCAAAAAGCGTGGCTCAAAGAACAGCTCACCGCTTCAAAAGGGACCTTCAAGATTCTGTGTTCGTCTGTTCCGTGGGACTTCAGAACCAAGGGCGATAGCAAGGACACGTGGAACGGTTACAAAAAGGAACACGAAGAAATCCTGAGCTTCATCGAATCGGAAGATATTGAAGGTGTTGTCCTGATGTCTGCCGATCGCCATCGGTCAGACGCCTGGAAGATTGAACGCAAAGACGGCTACGGACTTTACGAATTCAATTCATCGCGACTCACCAACCAGCATATTCACAAGACGATGGAAAAACAGGGAGCGATCTTTAGCTACAACGATCCACAGTCGTTTGGCCTGGTGACGTTCGACACCACGGTGGCCGACCCGCAGGTCACGTACGATGTGGTGAATATCGATGGCGAGAAGCCTCATTCGTTGACAGTCAAACGCAGCGAACTGAATCATCCGTAGGGTTCCGTGCGAAACTCACGGTTGCTTTTCTAGCCACAGATGCACACTGTCGCGTTGGTGAAGAGAAGAGACAGGATTGACAGGATGAAGCGCCGTGTTTTTATCCTGTCCATCCTGTAAATTCTGTCAAACAAGAACGACCAATCGTGGCGGGTGGGGCTTTGCCGTCGCTCGTCTATGGTTCGTGGTGGGTGTCCAGAGTTCCCATTTTGGTCACGCGGTCCTGGACTGCTCAGCTGACCTGACTGTGGGCTGCTTCGGTAGAAACTGCCGCTAAGATCGCATGAAGCTCTTGTGTTTGGGGCGATTGGCGCGGGGAAGCTGTCATTCGAGCCGACAAAATCAAAGCCGTCGGTGTTGTTGGGGTGATAAACAGGGTATTCACTTTGTTGGTCGCTTCTGGAACTCGTCGCATGGCTCCCCCTGAATCTGACACTGTTGATTTGCAGGCAGATGAAGGCTCGACTGCCGATTCAGATGCACAGATAGTGAGAGCGGAACGGTTGTTCCGGCAGCCGCGAACTCTGATTCTATTTGGGCTGATTCTGGTTCCATGGCTGGCTATTCTGGCCGCGCATTATGTGGGCAATGGTAGTCAGGCCACTGGTTTCTTTCAGTACGATCAACCGTACTACATCGCGAACGGTCGAGCGGCTTTTGAACGTGGTGACGGGATTCGTTATCCCAATCCGTCCGATTCCAGTGACGATGCGCCGGTCATCTACTTCCACTGGCTGCCGTGGGCGTTAGGCGCTGTCGTTTGCAAGCTGGGTTTCGAACCGGGCGTTGCCTACACACTGCTAACGGCGGGTTTGCTGCCGGTGTTTGGATGGCTCACCTGGCTGCTCATCTGTCGTCGTGCGACATCGCGCCATTTGCAGATTCTGTTTCTGGCATTATGGTCCGGCGGCGTGCTTTCTGTACTGGGGATTCTAAAAGGAATGGCGACCGGACTGACGTGGTCGGATGCCGTTTTCGAATTCGATCCGACGGAAGGACTTTGGTTTCTAAACTGGGGCCGAAACACGATCTACGGAATCGAAATCACCTATCACTGCCTGGTTGCTGCAAGCTGGTTGTTTGTCTTGAGACAACGACACGGACTTGCGTTGTTGTGCGCTGGCGTGCTGGGGATGACTCACCCATGGTCCGGTCTCGAACTACTGTTGATGCTAAACGCATGGATGCTGTGGGAAGCCTTGCGGCTGCGGAATGGTTATAGCTACCGAAACCTTGGCATCGCGATGGCGTTGATCATTCTGTTGTTGGGATATTACAAGCTGTGGTTGCCGCAATTTCCCGCTCACGCAGCGCTACAGGCCAATTGGTCGTTGAATTGGCGAGCGGAATGGAGCACCGTTCTTTATGCTTACGCGCCCGTAGGACTGCTAGCGATCTTCCATTTGATCGGGAAGGGATTCCGACTGAACCGGGACGAGCAGTTTTTGGCGATCGCCGCCGCGGTTGCGTTTGGACTCACGATTCACGATCGAATTCTGCCGCGCCCTGTGCAGCCGCTGCACTTTAGTCGTGGCTATGTGTGGATGCCGCTGTTTTTGATCGCAGTGCCGAAGATCCAGAACCTGTTGACCGCGATTAGCGAATTCCCGGTGCGAAAACGGCGTATTGCGTTTGCTGCGTTATTTGGTCTGGCGTGCTTTGACAACGTCGCCTTCAATGTGACTCACTGTATCTGGCAATACAGCGCCAGTGGGCCGGAAGGTTTTTACCTGGCCGCAGAAGACCGCGAAGTGCTGAAGACGTTGAA
>CAYZYB010000441.1:0-4948 GCA_964481505.1 uncultured Planctomycetaceae bacterium
CCATTAATTCGTAGGTGGGTGATTCACGCATGTCGTCGACGTTTGCCTTATAAGCAAGTCCCAACAGCAGAATTTTGCTCCCGTTGACTGACTTACGTTTTCCGTTGAGGGCTTCCGTCGTTTTCTGAATTACATAGTCCGGGATACCTCTGTTAATTCGCCCCGCCAATTCGATGAAGCGGGTATGCAAACCGAACTCACGAGCTTTCCAGGTAAGGTAAAACGGATCAATGGGAATACAGTGACCACCAAGCCCTGGTCCCGGATAGAATGGCTGATAGCCGAACGGCTTTGTTGCTGCCGCATTAATGACTTCCCAGATATCTATTCCCATGCGGTCAGCGACGATTTTGAGTTCATTGACAAGGCCGATGTTGACGGCCCGGTAGATGTTCTCCAGAAGCTTGGTTAACTCTGCAACTTTTGTAGAGCTAACCGGCACGACCTGATCGAAAACAGCTCCATAAACTGCTTGCCCTGCCGCAGAACAGGCGGGGGTTGTTCCGCCCACAACTTTAGGAATGTTGGTTGCGGCGAATTTGGGGTTACCTGGATCTTCACGTTCCGGTGAATACACAACGAAGATATCTTTCCCGACAGTGAAGCCAGCTGCTTCCACTCGGCTCACAATCTCTTCGTCCGTGGTGCCTGGGTAGGTCGTACTTTCAAGGCTGATTGTCTGTCCCGCTCGCAGGTGCGGGACTACGGCTTCGATGGTCTTTACAACGTAGCTAAGATCAGGCTCAAAGTGCTGGTCCAAAGGCGTTGGTACGCAAAGGATGATTGCGCTGGCATTGGAAAGAGCCGAAAAATCTGTCGTGGCACTAAGTCGACCGGCTTTTACCTGTTCCTCAATCGATTCCGAAGAGATATGCCGAATGTAGCTCTCGCTCGCACTGATCGCATTGATCTTCTTCTCGTCAATATCTACGCCAAGTGCACGGTAGCCACCTGAAGCGTACGCAAGCACCAGTGGTAGTCCCACATAACCAAGGCCCACAACCGCGACCAAACTGTTTTCGTCGAGCTTCGGTGATTCATTCATTTACTTAAATTCCGTCCTTGAAACATGCAATCAACCATCATGGTCGAATATCCGGAGGTTGCGAGCAGAATGTGATGATCCACTTCGCCATTTGATTTAGAGTGGCGGGCGTTAAGCGGCCCGCACCAGGGAAGCCCGTTCCTCAGACGGAACTGCCAGTGTGTTAAACACGCACGAATCCAGAGGGCTTTCAAGATCGCTCATCGCGAAGAGATCGTAACCGTAGCTTCGAAGAGTCGCGGTGACTTCATCGGCTTCATCTTCACCGACTTCGATGTACAGTTTCGGTCGGACTTCCTCCAACAGCCGTCGTCCGCCTTTAAGCACCATAATCTCAGCTCCTTCGACATCAATCTTCAGGATGTCAGGTGCTGGAAATGAGTCCAGCATGCTGTCGAGTGTCAGCGTTGGGACGTACTGCCGATAGCGAACCCCACCCGCCTGACCTCGTGCGCCCGTCTCCGCGAGCGCGTTTGAAGATCGCCCTCGATCAGCCACAAGAAACTCAGCGATTCCCTGTTTATCGGACACTGCCGAACAAAAAGTGTGGATCGCCCTGTCGCAGTTCTCCGGCAACTGAGTTGTTTTCTGGATCAGCGACGCGAGAAACGGATCTGGTTCGACACACACAGTCACAGCATCAGAGCCTGCCTGATGGGCTGCCATCAAACTAAAGATTCCAAGATTTCCACCGAGGTCCCAACTGCAATCCCCTGGCTTAACGAGTTGGCGGCAGACATCAGCGAGATCATCGAAAACGCTCAGGCCTGGCTTCAGCAACGACAGGGCAGAGTCGGGGGACGCATAGAACGGACGGCGGCCAAATTCCTGACTCAGGCGGCGCCGCAGGACGACACGCCGTGATATTTTTTCTGCAAGGGAACGAATCATACTGTTTTCTCGTGGCAAAGAGTTTCTGACTTCAATGGCGTCGCTGAATCGCGTTGATTAGCTGGCTTCCATTACATTCACTGGGCTGCGATGTGTCTGGTTTGTCAGCATTTGGCGAAATTGATTGATACTGCGTGATCGAGTGTACGTCTTCGTCGCGAGCGCTCGTGATTTTTCACCGCATGCCGCAAGCTGCTGTGGATTTGATGCGGCTTCCAGAATGCAATCCGCGATTACTTGCGCCGAACCGGCTTCGCATGTGAATCCGACTTCTTCTTCTACTGTCACCCGATGTAATTCGGATCCAGCGGGAGCGTTCGTTAAGTACGGACGGCCCGCGGCCAGAATTCCGTAAAGTTTGCTGGGCATCAGGCACTGACTGAGCTCTTTTGTCAATGGGACCAGGTGCAGGTTCCCTGCGCTAAGGCTGTGAGCCAGCTCCTCTTTGGGTTGGTAGTCAAGAAACCGCAGGTTTTCCAGCTGAAGTGTTTCCGCCTGTTTTTCGAGACGCGCCTTCATTGCTCCACGACCAATGAATACAAATTCGATTTCTGATCTATGCTTCAGCAGCGCGGCCGCATCAATGAACTCTTCGAGCCGTTGTGTTAATCCGAGGTTTCCGGAATACATCACCACAAACTTATCGTGAATTTTTTCTCTGGCCAGAAAACGGTTCTCTGCGGGAGCTATGGGGCGAACCTGTTCGGGATCAGCCCAGTTCGGAATGATTTCAATTCGGTCGTCGCTGACTTGTGCATCAACCAGCAACTGCTTCATGTCTGTGCTCAGTACAACTACGCGTTCGCAACGTTTGTAGACGTCAAACATTCTCTGACGCAGCTTCCGGATACTCCAAGAATTGGCGACTTTCCCAAGTGCGATCGCAACGTCCGGATAGATGTCCTGAAGGTAGCCGATCATCGGCACACCGGACTTCAAATGCAGACGATCGGCGACAAAGGGCAACAGAAACGGATCTGTCTCAAATACAACAACGTCCGGCACTGGAAGCTTCAGAATTTGCCTGCGACATGCTGCGGCAAAAGACACAAAGTTAATTCCCTTTGTCACCATGTTGGTCTTTGGGAGAACCGTATGAGAGACTCTGTGTATCGTGACACCATTCCGCACAGACTCATCATGCCAGTTCTGATCCGACACCGCATTGGGTTGTCCTGCCAGCACATGAACATCGAAGTCCTGCGCCAGGCCTTCGCAAAGTTCCGTGAGTAGTTGACCGGTTGCCTCAGTGTCTGGCCAATACGAACGGTTGAGGAAGAGAATTCGGGGTGTCTTTGGGCCGGTCATTCTGAACAGTGTTGTTTCATCGCCGCGCACACTCCGTTCCCTTGGGTGACACGTGCAACAGGTGCTGACGCGTGTACCTTCCGTGGACACAGGATGAATCGAATTTGGAGTACAGAGGTTAAGTCCTTACTTAGATTAGCCGGAATCGTCGAAACGCTGCTAGGCCAGTTTTGTCAGCGAAATGACTACGATCCGGCGGTCGCTGAATTTTTTTCGCCGGTGCTGAGCTCAATCGAAATAGAGAGCCTGGCACCGCGGCGCACGTTCGGTCAGCTGGACGAACTTAGCTTTCGCTGAATCACGGGGGCAGAAGGGCAACAGCCACCACGCAGCAGTGGGGTATCTTTGGCCTATGTGCTGCGGTACCTGCTACGCAGCACGTCGCTTGCCTGGTTCCAGAGCTTCTTCCTCAGGAAACTTCGCCATGACGACGGCTGTCGTATCCAAAGGCACCCGGTCTCCAGGGTACGGAGTCTGCCGCATGAGCCACCCTATTCCGATGCTCTTGCCAACGATGACTGCGACCGTTTTGGCGATAAGCGAGAGGTCGAACAGCAGCGTCCAGTTTCTAATATAGCCAAGATCTTTTTCCACTCGACTTTCGATGCAATTCCATTCAAAGTCGCCACGATACTCAGTGACCTGCGCTAGTCCTGTGATTCCGGGCTTAGCAATGGTCCGCAGAGCATAATTCTCAACAGCAGTTGAAAATAACGCGCAGTCTTCGAAATGATGCGGTCTGGGCCCAACAACGCTCATTGACCCTCGCAATACATTCAAAAATTGCGGGATTTCATCGAGCTTTGTGTTTCTGAGGAAAGCACCGAATTGAAATATTCGTCGCTCAGGTTCATCTTTTATCGCACACGCACCTGGAGCTGGAAGGTGCATTGTTCGGAATTTCAGAATCACGAACTTGTGTTGGTCCTGCCCGCATCTTTCCTGTCGAAAAAACAATGGCCCCGGCGACTGCAGCCATAGCACAAGCCGAACGATTACGGCCAGCGGTGGCAAAACCAGGATTACGATTGGTAACGAGACACAGATGTCAACACATCGTTTGGACACCCGACCCACCCTGGATGTTATCCGTGTGTCGCACACGGGCCTGCCTGATCTTTGCTCCAGATCGATAGAAACATGTTGGCTATTGCTTTGTTGCAGGGCTTCTCCAGCGGTAATCGACTGGTCAGAACGCAGGGTTTGTCCGGGTACTGAGAACTTCCCCGACAAATCTTGTTTCCCGCTAGCCATCGTCCTGCCCCAATTGGGAGTCAATTTCAATAGATTGCAACGCCGCAACTACAGCCTGATCGTCAGGTTTCCGTAGTCGACACCACTCCAATTCACGGGTTGCTGCCGCTATTTCGTTGTTTGCTATGAGGGATAACCCATAGAGTCTTCGGTAGAAGTAGTGCGCAGGGCGGGCTTCTACCGCCTTTGACAGACAGTGCAAATGCATCGCAGGGTCTCCGCAACTCTTGAAGATGTCGGCACTGCGGTGCCAGAAGTACCCATTCTGAGAGTTTTCGTCGTTCGTGAGTTCATCGAAGTGCTTGCAGTAATGGTCTTCGATGACCCGCTTTGACTCCGGCATTTTCTGCTGGTCGTAATATTGCGCAATGGTGTAAAGACCGTCAGCGTCCGGCTGGAGTTTGTCGATCAACTCGTTGACAGTCAGAAACGGTGCCATGACGTTCAAAA
>CAYZYB010000442.1:0-4947 GCA_964481505.1 uncultured Planctomycetaceae bacterium
TTTTTCGGGAGCTGTTCCGGAAGCAACCGCTTCATCAAACATCTCCTGAAACGGAACCCACGTCGCCCCGGCTTTGTCAGACACTTCGCGTGCAAATTTTTGTCGCGTTGTGAATTCCGGGAACCACTTATCTTCGTTTTGCTTTACGGTGCCACTCATCAAGACAAACGGTTCACAAACAACCAGTGTTGCGTCCGGCAGTCCGTCGCGTGTTCGTTGCAGTAGCGCTGCAAAGCCGTCGCGATAGACTTCTGCCGTACCGTCGTAACGACCGTTCAGCATGTGCCAGATGTCGTTGACGCCAATCAGAATGCTCACAATTTTCGGCTTCAGATCAATGCAGTCTCGATCCCAGCGTTTATTGAGATCAGGAACTTTGTGCCCGGAAATGCCGCGGTTGTGAACCTGGAGATCCAGGTCACCATGATCAGCGTGCAGCGATTTGGCAACGAACGACGGATAACCACGTCCCAGGCCCTCATTGGCAACGGGCTTCTTCTTTTCTCGCCCGGCGTCGGTGATGGAATCTCCCTGAAACAGAATGATGTCGCCCTTCATTAGAGAAACCTTTTGGGCGGCGTGAGTACAATCGGACGACATCCAGGCTGCTGCTGCAGTTGCCGTCGTCGTTTTGAGAAAAGATCGACGTTTCATAATCGTGTTTCCTGCCAGTGAAGAGAAATCTGAATTCATTCAGGAACTTGCTGCATTTCACTTATATTGTAACGAACGGTCTTCTGCCAAAATTCGTCTGCGAACACAAGTCTGAGGCGATGATACGCTGAGTTCGTCTGCTGAACACCGCGACACTCACAGCGTACGAATTTCCGGAACAGGGTACCAGTCAAAACCAATGGCCAGCCGAAAACCAGAAATCCGCATGCGTTCACACGGCATCTACACGCAGTGGGATTCTGCTGCAAAATCACTGCCGCGAATCGCAGAAGTCACCTGCAACATCCGGGCAGAACTGGATGTCGAGTTTGGATTTATTGTCAACATTCGTGGTGCCAAAAACCGGCGAGTGAATTTCTGTATTGATCACCCGGGAATTCTGGATACCGATGGCAGGCGGCGAGCTCCGTTTTCCGGAGTGGAGTACGTCAAAACCAACGACTGGGATTTTTATCTTGGCGACACGATCTGGGAACCCGTCGCTGACAAACTTGGCGCGTGGCACCTTTCGCTGGAACTCGAAGGAAAAATCATCGCCGAAAAAACGTTTCAACTATTCGTCGACGTCGATCCGTTTGCGAATGATCAGTAGGTCAGGTGGCGAACAACTGATCCATGTCTTTAAATCCCTTGAATTCCAGCGCGTTGCCGGAAGGATCAAGGAAGAACATCGTCGCCTGTTCTCCCACTTCGCCCTCAAATCGAATATAAGGTTCAATCACGAATTGAATCTTCTTTTCCTGAAGTCGATCGGCCAGTGCCTGCCAGTCGTTCATTTTCAGTACGACGCCAAAGTGAGGAACCGGAACGTCATGTCCATCAACCGGGTTC
Organism: uncultured Planctomycetaceae bacterium; assembly: GCA_964481505.1. GTDB lineage: Bacteria > Planctomycetota > Planctomycetia > Planctomycetales > Planctomycetaceae > Fuerstiella. The sequence continues at coordinate 1,507 of CAYZYB010000442.1, forward strand.
TCATGATTGCGTTCTTCCGGCGGCTGCATGCCAGGTTTTTCATGAGCGACAATTTGATGGCCATACAGATCGTAGTCGGTCCATGTTGTATCGCTGCGTCCTTGTGGAAGTCCCAGCACACCTCCGTAGAACTGACGAGCAGCCTCGATGTCGTGAACAGGAAACGCATGGTGAAAAGGGGTAAGTGTTGTCATTTCTCCATGATAGCCGGTCACAATTTGTCTGCAACTTTGGCAAATTGAAGTATCCGATTTGCAGGGTGTCGTCGCAGAAAGTTGCGAAGCTGGAAAGGGTGGCCGAGGCTGGAGCGAGGCACGAGCGAACCCCCGGGGTTTCCTTCGCAGGCTCAGTCCAACCCCGGCCACCCATTTCAAAGGCAACAATCTGCTACCACACCCATTTTGAAGTATCACGTGCGGCCGACTTTGGTCAACTTCCGTCTCACGTTAGACTCCACCGCCGCTGCGTACCAGGAGTTTTCCGGCAGCGTGATTTCTTACCTGCAGCTATCTTTTGAAGGCAATCATGGCCAAATGTGATCAGGGATATTTGTGCGACGTCTGCGGCGAAGAAGTCGAAGACATTCGCGTAAGTGATCTTTACCTTCGTTTTGTGACCGGGCAGATTGATTCACAAAAACTGCTGGGCAGCGCCGAACGACATCTCCTGTGCAACCCCGTCGTGGCGCAGTTTATCGTGGACGAAGCGTTCACGGCCGTTACAGTTGACGGAGCGTTCTCCAAGACCGCTTTGGATTCAGAGTACGTTAATGCTCAGGAGCAACTGCTGACGCGCGGCTGGAAGCGGTTGCAGGAGCTGTTTGAGATTTCGCAGACGCTGCCGGTTTCGGAATATCCACTGCAGGAATTTCGAAATTAAGCATCAGCGAATCCACTCTACTGCAATCCAAAGTGTTCTACTAAAATTCTGTGTGTTCCGTCCTTTCTGTCGTTCTGTTAACTCCCGAGAAAAGTTTGTGCTATGTCGTTTGTGAATCCCGTTGCCGAAGCCGATGCAGTTGATAAGGCCGTCCAGGCTTATTCGCGAATCAAAGAGATCCTGGGCGTTGACGAAGTCCCGGAGATCTTTCGGTATATGGCCAACGTGCCGTCTTTCGTGCACGACTTTTTTATGAACTTTCGCAAGTTCGTTTTGTCTGAAGGCAAGTTGGACGAGAAGAGCAAACTGCTGATCGCGGTCGCAGTCGCAGGACAGGCGGGCTCTCAGGCGTGGGTGACCTACCTGAGTGAATTCGCTGACGGCAAAGGCGTGACGCAACAGGAACTTGCGGAAGCCCTTGGTGTTGGGGCCACGAATTCGATGTACAACGTACTGTTCAAGTTTCGAGATATCGCTGGCACCGAGGTCTTCGAAGGAATGCCGGTTGGATTGCGAGCACACACGTTCCAAGGCACTTCGCTGTCAGATAACACTGTCGAACTGATCAATCTGTCACTCAGCGATATCAACGCCTGCAAGCCCTGCACATCGGCACACGTGGCGAAGGCTCGAGACGCCGGGGTTGCGGATGAGGCGATTTACGAAGCCATTCAATGTGCAGCAACGATGATCGCCGGAACGCAGTTTCTGCGATCCATTGGCGTCGCCTGAACCAAGGACCGCACTGCTCAAGCCATCGCATCGACGACGACTAAAACTTCGTTGCCGTCATAGGTGGAGCAAGAACGGCAAAAACAGCTGCTTTCGATAATGTGTACACAAACGACACGTTGAACTTTTGAACACTGTTCCGCATTGCAACTCCAGCGAAACCGTCATGCTGGCCTTCGAAAACCAATAGCCGCGGCGTAGTGCCGCAGCCTTCACCAATACCGCGCCGCAATTTGCCAAACATCGCGGCAATAATGATCATCGACCGTTTTTTTCGCGTGAGGGCGTCTTTTGGCACGGGGCGTGCATTTAAGGGAGTTGGCGGCGTGAGGCATCGGCCCGCACTCACGTTGCTGTTCTGGTTGCGAGCGTCTCTTCCGTTTGGGAGAGACGCTCATTTTTTTTGCGCAGTGGCTAAGCATGCCGAGTTTCGAGACGTTTCGCGTACTCCTCGGCTCACGCAGCGAACAGTGACACAGTCGATTTACACAACTGCTCCGCTACTAAAGCCTCAGTCCGGCTATCTGCGATTTTGAACCGCCAGAACGAGCCGCGTCCGAAAACGTTCAGAAATCGTGCCCACCCGAAAGCACTCGACGGCAGATGGCTCGTCCAGGCAATTCCTGAGTGCTGCCCAAATACGAATTTTGCTGGAGGGTAATCCGACAGGTTGCGCCAACGGCCTTCCATCAACGCGCGTTCGGGAACATGGGAAGCTGCTGGCTGCTGAAATCAGGTTTAAGGATATCAACCCCCCATGCGCTGGAGATCGCCGACTTCGACTTCCGCGGAATTGAGTTGCCGGAAACCACCACCCATTGAATACGTCTGGACCACGTGGATCCCGAGGGCTAGGCTCTGTCCTTAATAGGAGTTTTTTGAAAGTCGACGATCTGACAGCCTCCCTGAGTTACTTACCACAGTGCTCAAGGAGAGCCAGATGTGTCGTCACAACTTGACAAATTTCGAATCATTGATCGCTCGACTACACAAAGCGGGGCATATCGATCTCGAACTCTGGTGTGTTGATGACACAGTCATTCGCGTTCACCGAGTGGCTTCGGGAGCACGAAAAGGAAAATTACCTCACCATGATCCATATCGCTGTCGCAACGATGATCATCAACTGGAATTAAGGGACAAAGCCTAGCGTAAAGACCATGTTGTCCGGCGATGAAGCGGCAATACGTTATCCATCTGAGAATTCACGTCGGACTTCCGCGAGCATGTCGGCTAGAAAGCCGGATGGCATTAGGAATCCGACGTCCCACGTTTCGTCATCGTCGCCGATGGACACGTAGATGCGTTGCTGATTGTCGCGTGACCAGTGAACCGGTTTGCCACAGCAAGTACCAGCCACAATTGCCGGGTCGTCCATGCAGAGTGGCAGGTCAGGGTCGAGACGTTCCCATTCTGGTGGCATGAAGAGGACGTTCAGTTCATAGGTGTCGTGTTGAATCTTGACGGCGGCGAAACGCTCGCCATCGGAGCCAACAGCATGTCCAGCGGTGATTCCGCTTTCAGGCATTTGGTTCGTCCGGACAACGGAAGGTTTTTACGATTCCTTTCGAGAAGGTTCGCGATGCGCTTGTATTTGAGTGCTTAGGCGTATTTTTCCTGAGGATTGTACAATTTGTGGTTGGTCAATTGTAGTCAGGACTGGGCGTCTGCGGGCAAATTTGGTCACTTATTTGTCACACAGTGTCAGACATTCGGGGTCGTCGCATCCATCAAGGAAGACGATCATGACGATTCGAAACCCCGACCGACCGCTCCCGAAGAACGGGAAGTATTACATTATCTTAGTGATCTGCAGAATTAGCACTGATA
>CAYZYB010000443.1:0-4938 GCA_964481505.1 uncultured Planctomycetaceae bacterium
CTTCAACATCGAGGCACCGAACCGCTGGCTATCCCTCACAAAGTTGCGTCCCCGCAGAGCTCTGCTCCGTTTCGCCAGTTCTCAACAACCTACAGTCAGCCGCGCTGTGATTCAACGAAACAAAGCCCAAAAGTCAGCCTTCGGTCCTCATCATCGAACATCGAACCCATGCCTAAAAAAATCCAACGCAACCTCTAAAACCAACAACAGTCAACTAAAGAAAGCTCACACTCGAAGATCTTTCTTCGAGTTCATTCTTGACAAAATTTAAGACCGTCGCTGACACCTTTTTGTCCACCTTTCAACGTTGCGGTTAAGCGGGGCCGAACAGCCCGTCAGTCCCCTTCTCTCGTTCTTTTCGAAGCGTTGAACCATACGAGAAGCCACGGATGATCGTGTAGCTGCGGGAAGGCTGATTCGACGAACGCCATAAAGTCTTTCTGAACACACAGCAATTCGTCCTGCAGCTCCTGTACTCGGATGAACTGGGTAGCAACTGACACATTGCGTCCTGTCATGGACTGACACTCCACGCGCAATTCGTGTCCGCCGCGCCGAAACACCAGTCTTTTTTCCACACCCTGTTCGTAAAAGTCAATCGCAAAGTCAGGTTCCGCGGCTTCAATGTCTCTGAGCGCATCAGGTACCTGTTCAAGAAAGACCGGCAAGTCGGTACCCACATCCACAGGCCACGTTTCGTCACCAATTGGATCCACTGAGAATTTCCCATGCGAACCCTCTTCCATGAAATCGCAAATGTCAGACAGAATAGAACGTACGTCGTCTAATTCATCGTCGTACTCAGGAACAACATCGCACGTTGGTATTGTCTGGTTGAGAGTCAGCTTGAACACTTGGGGCTTCCAAAACAGGACTGTAAAATCGAGATAGACACGTGATCAGTTCAGTACGGGATACGCAGTTCGTATTCCAGTAGGACCAAATGCAACTCGCGCCGATTCTGTTGCGACGATATCGCCGTTTGGTCGGATCACCTGTCCAAGCCCGGGCGGTATTGGAATTGGAGCTTCATTGACTTGGCCGCGGTCTAGACGGCTAAGAAAATCTGCCGCTGCTTCATTGTCCAGCCATTGCCCTTGGTCAGTGTTGGTACCCGCTGCTCTACCTTTAAGTTTCTTGGTGATTCGCGCGCCCGCGCCATGCTTGTTAAACGTGTGCCCAAACTGGACGACACTCTTCCAGTTGGTTGGCGGGATCAGTTCCTCATACAGCTGAGCAAGCGACTTACTTGGTGAGATGTCGGACACTTCGTCAACACGATCGATTAATGCTTCCAGACTTTCTCGTGGCTGCCGTGATTGTATCCCCTGTCTCAGCACATCATCAATGTGTTTTCCTTCATTCACAATATCCTGAACGAGATCCGCGATCATTTCGTCGCACCAACTGTTGTTGTGAACGAGCAGTCCGATTTGACCCACGGCGTAGTTGTGAAGTTCGTCAATCGTAAGATTGGAAACCGGTAGTCCGGAGCTGTAGACCTGAGAGACTCGTCGAACTGTGTGACGCTGCCCGTTACGATCGAAAACAACGTCGCCGGGACTCAGGTCGTGAGAATTCACCCAACGCCCCGGCAAAGTGTGCCCCTGGTTCTCGTCAGGCTCCAGTTCTTTACAGTCCGGACGGTCCTCAAGATGCCGACCGGCGACGACCCAAAACGGATGATGCCCCGTTGCTTCGATTGAATCGTCATCAGTTTCAATCGTCACGACAGGTCCTTCATATCGACTGTCGTGCCGATCCGTGACGACTCGCAGAACCCATTCGTTCGCAACGAAATCGAACGCGTAAACACGTTCACCGACATCGATCTGCTCAATTGCCTTGAGGCCATGCTCAGTGTGGACCGGAGTATCTCTGGTAAAGCAGTATTGTGTGGCCTGCTCAGCGAGTTCGTCCGCGAGACTCAACGCAGTTTTGACTTCCGGGGCGTGAGACAGAGCTCGCAGCCCCTTCACCACAAGCACAGCGCCTCCGACTTCAATGATCGTAACTGACAGGTCCGTCCAGGTGATGATCGAATCGGTCATGGCCTCATCTCCGGTGAGACCGTCGATGACTCGTTCTCCATACGTGCGGTCGCCATCCTCAAAAACACCGGCCCATCGGCCGGCGTCATGAATGAGTTCGTCAGTTCCGCGGAGCGTGGCCCACGTTGTGCCGATGGCAACGCTAGCCTGCCCGCTGATGCCGGCGAGTCCACCGATTTTGCCCGCCGCGGTCCAACCGGCGGGGCCTCCATAAATAACGAGGCCGAGGACAACCGCGGAGGTGAGTATCTGTGGACCGGGATGGCCAAGGAATGTCTGGGCGGCCGCTTGAAATGGCGTTGGGCTGTTAAAGTTGATGCCTGTTCCGTGTTGCGTGATCAGGTTCTCGGCAAGAAGCTCGTTCAGCTGCTGTGCTTCTTCCGATCTAGTGTAGTCAATGTGAACGTTTACGTTCGTACCGCCTGGGATTACGATTGGCCCGTCATAAAAATCTGCAACTCGAATTGACCTGGATCCCGTCTGAATCTGGTCGTGGTTCGTGGTTCTATTTCCCCCGACCGAAACCGTCCATCCCCACGACGTAACTTCAATGAGCCGGATCACGCCTTCCGCTCCCACTTCTTCCCAGAAAATGAATCCAAACGTGGCGCCCAGGATCTTTTCAGCGGCGTCAATAAGCACTGTTTCCTGGTCCGCCGCGGAAAGACTCTCCAGCGTGATTTGTTGAATGTCCGGCGGCTCTGGTTTTACCCAAACCGTAATCTCCCCAGTGTCGCGAGCACCGTTGCCGTCCAGATCGACGACTTCATACGTGAAGCTATCTTCGCCGCTGAAACCCTGGTTCGGCACATAGGTGAGTTCTCCGTCGACAATGGAAACGCTGCCATTCGCAGGCTGGCTGGGGTTTTCGACGACAAGAGTGTCTCCGTCCGGCTCAAGATCGTTGCTGAGCGGCGTCACGCTCCATTTGATGTCCTGCCCCTGGTTTACAACTGTGTAAACGTCATCAACCGCGACGGGAGCACGGTTGTGTGTCGTGGTCAGCGTGACCGGCTCCCAGTCGCCTTCCACCAGTTCGTCCAAATCGCCATCCGGCACGTATTCCACGGGCCGAACATAAATCGTCTTTGTTCCACGCCCAAGCTCATCCCAAAGGTCGATGTACACGTCCGAGCCGATCATTCCGTCGGCGATTTCAAATCGTTCCCAATCACCGTCACCGTTGATGTCGACATCAATGTCATAAAATTCATGCGGCGTTGAGTCGCAGAATCTGACCCGCACGTGCGGTTGACCCGCAGAGATCTGCGTTGCCTCTGTGATCATTGGCGCGGTGTTGCCGTCCGGTGCAACTACGGTGATGTCGAGTGATTTCCAGTCACTTTGCAGCATTCCGCTTCCAGTGTCGTGGACAACTCGCACTGCGATCGTGTGATCGCCCGGCGGTAGGACTTCACCAATCGTGAACCACCATGTTTCGTTCAAATCGTCTTCGAGGACATTCCCCGATGTGGTGTCTGCGGCGCCATCGCCATCGATGTCGAGTTCCACAGTAAGTTGAGATGCTGTTGCAGGCACCCCAACGGTGAACGAGCCTATAAAATCGGTTCCCTCCTCACAATCTTCGTGCTCTGAAAGGTCGAGTGACTGAATGACGGGACTTGGGGTCGTAATTTCCACCGGCTCGGCGGGATGTAGCATTGTCGCAAGGACATCCGACTGCGTTAAAGATCCTCCGTCGTCGACAAATGCCAGATTCACAAACGGATTGATTGCCCACGTTCCCTCACCGGGGTTGCCTTCAGCCGGGTCGCCACTATAGGAGTCGGCGAAGGAGGTCCAGTTCCATGACTGGCCATCGGGAAGCGGAGATTCGTCTTTCCACCAGACCGAGTAACCAACCTGAGCACTCTCCGGAAGTGAGTGACTGTAGCTTCCCACAGACCAACGCAGCGTGTCATCGACAGCGAAACTACCGGGAACCGAAAGAGCTTCCCACACATCACCAGTAGGGTCGCTGGATTCCGAAACCAAACGTTCCGCTGAGATAGACTGAATCGTTAAGAGATCTACAGTGACGGTTGCTGACGTAGAAGTTTCTGTGACAGATGACTCGACCGTGTATTCGAACGTGACGGTACCGGAGCTGAATTCCGGTGGTGCGACGAATGTTACGTCGAAACCGTCATCGGATATGTACGCCGTGCCTACTTCTATCGACGAATCTGAAGCAAAAACGGGCTGTGTTACCTCGGAGACATACCACTCCTCGCTGCCACTGCCCGGAGCATTGTTCGGTAGGTCATCGTTGTTCAGCACATAGATATCCACCGACTGATCAAGCCCGACAAAGGCATGATCGTCCTCAGCTTCACCTTCCTGTGCCTCATCATCGTCGATAATGACACCGTCGCCGGTGTCGTGGGCAATGATTCCGGCACTGGGACTGAAAATAGTGACAATAAACGTCTCGTCGTCTTCGGCTGTGTCATCGTCTGCGGCGATCACATCAATATAGGTAATGTCGGAACCGGCTGAGATCGTCGCCAGGCCGCTGCCGACGTTTACGTCACTGCTGTCTGCGGAACCCCCAAGAATGCTGTATGACACCGTTATATCGTTTGTGGCCAAGCCGTACGTTGTGATTGCCACCTGGCCAGTTGTCCCTTCTTCGAGTGTGATGTCCGAGATGCTGATCTCCAGTTCCTCGTCATCGTCGATAATGAGACCGTCACCGGTGTCGTGGGCAATGATTCCGGCACTGGGACTGAAAATAGTGACAGTAAATGTCTCATCATCTTCGACCGTGTCGTCGTCTGCGGCGATCACATCAATATAGGTAATGTCGGAGCCGGCCGAGATCGTCACCTGACCGCTACCGACGTTCACGTCACTGCTGTCTGCTGAACCGGCGATAATGCTGTAT
>CAYZYB010000444.1:0-4927 GCA_964481505.1 uncultured Planctomycetaceae bacterium
GCCGGGCGGGTTTCCGCAGCCGGTTGCGAGGACGGCCAACAACAGTACGTACTTCCAGTTCATAACGTTCTCCTTTGAGAAGATTGAGGAGTCGAAACTCCGGGGAAATGGCGGTCACGTCGACCGCAGGCAATTGGAACGCCGCAGGCAGACCAACTGCCTGCGGCAAGATCGCGGCCACTGGCTGCAGTGGCCTGGCAAGCGTTAGGAGCGAACGTCGCGTTTACGTTCGAAAGCAACCAACTGAGACTTCAGCTGCAGCATCATCAGAGTCATTCCAACAAGCACGAAGGCGTAGAGAACCGCCACGACTGAAGCCTTGAAGCTGAATCCGCCGCCACCCCAGTCACTCTCAGCGACCGACAGATAAAGAAGAATGATGTCTACTAACATCAGCCCCACTGCGAGTCCAATCGTGAGGAACTCTCTGCGGTTTGACAATTCATCGGTACCGCCAAGCAGATCGTGATCGTCTCCAATCACAAGCAGGCGAATGGCATGATGTGATGAGAAGCACACGGCACTGAAGACACCCAAGGCGGCCACGAATGCCAGGTCGAGGTCGTATGTGAACGCGTCGTTCGCCATCCATCCCAGTAAAGGAAGCCGATACAACTTCGTCGCGAAGACATCGAACAGAGAAACCATTCCCTCGCGAATCACCGTGAGGTAAATCATCAGCATCAACGCTCGAATGATGGTGATTGCGGCGTAGTATTTGACTCGCGCCCAAATCCGAACCCAGTCAATTGGCTTACGCTCCGGTTTAGGAGGCGTAGTTGAGTCCCCCGGCGTCCCACGTTTGATCGGCCTTACCTTCGCGGTGCCGCGATCATGGCGAGGCTTTCCGTTTGGCGGTGCCTTCGTATTCGCCACCTTCGGGCGATCTTTGACCTGTACAGAACCTGTCGCTTCAGACATTGGAATTCCTTTCGGAGAAAATTGGGACCGCGCCAGATGGGCGCAATCAGAGGTCGGTGCCCACGCAACGGACGGAACGACCGAACGCGCGTACGGAGGGCGCAAAATGCTTCAGGATGTGCCCCGGCAATCGGGAATGGCGAGTCTGCAACCAACGCATTCGCTGCGGTCGTACTCGCGATAGTTTTTCTGCGGATCGCAGTTCCGTTGAACTGCCTGCGTTAGTTCATTTCGAACCGGCGTGATGGTCCCGATCTTCGGGCGGACGCAACGAAGTGCGTTGCGATAGCTTCCAAAGATTCCTGCTCGGTGGTGGCCAATTCCAGTGTCGCGGCCATCTGCATCGCCCGCTGAATGACTTCAGTGATGACGAGCTTCGGCAAATCAGAACCGTTACTCTTATCTGCCGAAAATTTCTTCTTTTTGAACTCCTTTTTTAGTTCGGAGCACGTTGCCTTTTTGACTCGGTGCACGACCTCAATGACATTTTCTGATGTGATAAACGGAGCCGCGATTGCAAGTTTGCTCCATCCAATTGCGGCCATTTGTTCCTCAGTGATCCCGTGCGCTTCGCAGACCTTCCAGGTCTTGACCAACTGTTGAGCTGCACGGAGTCCAATACCGACTTCCGTCTCCGCATACTCCTTGAAACTCTTATAGTCAGGAGCCCAGTACTTATTGTCGTGGCATTCGACCAACACCTTTGCGAATCGGGCTTTACTTGCATGCAGATCATTTCGGGCGTCAATCACTTTGCGACGAATATTCATCGCAATTTGAAAGCGTTCTTCGGAAGCCTGCAGGACTGGTTCTGTTATATCGCTGTTCACCGTACTGCTCCGCGAGGGCGCCTGCGCTCCGCAGACAAGCCTTGTAAAAATCTCTCCCAGCTCCTTTGAACGGAAAGAGCTCTTGGCTAATATTGTCCGTTCGTGAGTTACTCCGTTTCAGCCTGAGAATTCTGCGCGCGAAAATCGAAAAAAAAATGAAGCCTGCATCAAATCCCATTCAGGAAAGCCGGCCAGAACCAGCTTCTGACGACTCCGCCCCAGACACTGGAGAAATAAATACAGTGACCGCTGGCTCCGTGGAGGAAGGAAGACTTGTTCGTCAAGTTCACGACCAGCTAATCCACTTCATGCGAAAACTCTTAAGAGGCAAACGCGGTACATCACAGCGGAGCCTATTCGTTGACACGTCTGGCATTCTTCTTGATGCCATTCTCATTGCGTTGCGTAAGTGCGGCCCATACAAAAGTCAGCAACATTTTCGGTCAACAGTTTCGAAAATCGGGCTGGGGCAGGCCATCGACGAATATCGCAAGTGGGCTAGAGAAAAGATCGCACAAGAAAAGCTTGCCGCGACTGCTGCTTTGTCGTTTGAAAATGACTTAGAAGCGGTGTCGGAAGTTGAAGAGGCCCTCACGTCACTTCACAGCTACGCACCGAACGCACACGAGGTTGTATGCGCTCGGGTTTTTGGTGCCATGACCTGGAATGAAACTGCGCAACACCTCGAACGCACTGAACACCAATGTCGGTCACAATGGAAAATTGCAACGATGTTTCTAACTCGTCATCTCGATTCGAACGCCGACTCGCAATAGTTCAAATGACTATTGCGCTCTATTGGGACTTCCTGTACCCTTCAAGCATTGAAGAATATTCACCAGACACGCAGCATGAGAAACTGGAGAGGCTACGAGACACTCACCATTTTGACGAAATCCTTCGCTTAGTGTCAGTTCACGGAGCGCGGGTCAACCTGGACGGCGGAGCTTTGGAGTTCGCAGCCGAACTTGAGGAGGCGGCAATCGCAGCAGGCAAAGAAGATCAGCAGGTCGCAGCAGCGATCGCCAAGCGGTGCCGGGAGATATTGGCAGAGTTTCAATAGTGGAATTCGAACACGATGCCCGAAGATTTTGAGAAATGTCTCATCAAATATCTGCAGCTGGGATCGGAGTCAGCTCGGAAAGAGTATCTCGATACCCTTCCGTCATCTGCAGATTCGCTACGTGTCGAGATCGAATCACTATTTTCATTCGAGTCGGAATGCACGCACCTCGACATGCCCGAGCCGCTGCGCGAGAGTAATTCCCTCAAGTCGCTCGACGAATATGACCTGGTGCGAGAACTGGGAAGCGGAGGATTCGCATCGGTCTACGAAGGTATTCACCGGCATACTGGGAAAACAGTCGCAATCAAGATTCCTCATATATCAGATGAGGTGTCGTCAGCACGAATCATGCGGGAATTCGAAGCTCTTGACAAAATCTCTAGCCCGTTTATCCCGGACGTTTTTGACGTCATCCGCTATGACTCGCGTCTGTGTCTTGTTACTGAAAGGATCTATCCCTCTGGTGCGCGCGATAACAGGCTGACACTCCGTGAAATTCTGCAGAGTACAGAATGCGACAGGAAAGATCGGGTCAGATGGTGTGGGCAGTTACTTGAGGTTATCTGCGCGTCCCACCGAGCCAGCTTCATTCACCGCGACATTAAGCCTGAGAACATTATCATCGCAGCAGACGACAACATCCGTCTGATAGATTTTGGTTTGGCTTATCTCGATTTTACAAGCAGTCCTCGACTATCGAAGGAGACTACCGTAAAGGGAACGCCAGGGTTTGTTGATGAACATGTCGTTCACGTCAACCCAACAATTTCGGATGATATCTTTGCGTACGGCCGTACCGTATTAGAAATATTTTTTGGTCGTGAAACCGACATCGCAGAATTGGACAGCAGTCTCGTTCCGAGAGACCGGTGGGTTATCGAAATAGTATTGCGCTGTTGCGGAAATCCAGAGGACACACGGCGATATGTCACCGCCGAACAGCTCCAGAACGATTGGAGGCACAAGAGTGATAATGGAAAACGTCTGGCCCGCCAACGAATCGTAACGGCCGGATCGATGTTAGTCCTGTTGACTGGTCTCCTGTTATTTAGGCATTTCCCACAAGTCGACGGAACGCCCAACGTCCAGAGAGATTCCATAATTCGGACGGACACACCAGATGAGGCGGTGGCCGCACGTGAGGAAGAAAGAAAAAAAGCTGAGTCAGAACTCTACAAACCCAAAGTGTCGAACAGTGAGATAATCGGACACGTTCGGGTCATGCCTGACCTGGATAATCATCTGTTTCCCGTGCGAGGATCTTCAGCAGTATTTCCAATTCGTAGAGTAGTCGGACTGGAACGGCAATTTCCAGATGTGGAGTTTCGGATGGGGGCAGACCATGAGTGGGCGCCCTTGAAAGAAGTCTCTGTTTATGCCCTTCAGGGCATGAATCTTCCAGGCGCAGACAGGGACTACATCAGCAACCTGCAGTTTGAGATATCTGACCGTGACCTCACGAAAAGTAATCCGGAACCGGGAGATACAGATTGTTTTTACGCGGTTCTGAGTCTTAAGAATGATTCAGCATCAACATCAGGTATCCAGTTTGCAGCTGTCTCGCCAATCACTGGAAAACGCCAGACTGCGACGCACCGATTACGCCTTCACTCGATCGCAAATGATGTCGCATCGACCGTATATCCCATCGCTGAGGACTACGAAAAATTCCACGCGGTCTCTGTCGGCGATCGTAGTTTCGGCGTCATCGTTCGTGACGCGACAGGTGGTTTTTGCCTATACGAAGGCGCCAATGCAAGTAGCTATCGTTTTACAATCGAGCCGGGACAGAGCTTGGGCGACTTTCACTTGCATAGCGCGTCTGGACGATTTGCAGTAATCGTCCATAACGCTGATAAGACGTCGCAGCTCCAGTTCCACGATCTTCGAAGCTCCCATTCTGAGTGCCAGACGATTGCTACGGACTCGGACCGGTTGAGAACACTTCGGCTGTGTAACAACGGAAAAACCGTAGTGGCAGCCAGTCTTCAGGAAGCGTTGCGCGTGGATTATGAAACGGGAAAAGTAACCGAACGCCAGCTTGTAAGCGGGACTATCCAGAAGATCTTTCCGACCGAAGACGGCGGCAGCTTCGCATATGTCGGTGATG
>CAYZYB010000445.1:0-4922 GCA_964481505.1 uncultured Planctomycetaceae bacterium
GCCGTAGACGACACCTTGCTGGATGGCACGCAGACTGCTGTCATTACCGCTACGTCAACAGGCTACCAGACTGTCGGTGGCTCCGTTGATGTCACCGACCAGGAGACGCTTACCCTTAGCATTCTAACATCCAGTATTTCAGAAGCCGCCGGTGCAACAACGGCAACAGTCAGCCGAAACAACGATGATGTCGCAGACCCTTTGGTTGTCACGCTGTCCAGCAGCGATATCAGTGAGGCCACCGTCACAGCGACAATCACAATCGCTGCCGGTCAGGCCACGTCGTCGCCGTTCGCGGTCGGAGCAGTCAATGACAACATCGCCGACGGCGACCAGATCGCCATAATTTCCGCTGCCGCCACCGGTTACTCGGACGGCACCGATACCATCACAGTTCTTGACGACGAGGGACCAGCCGCGCTCACCCTGTCGATCTCTCCTGTTTCCATCAGCGAGCTTGACGGAACGGCAACAGGCACGGTGACCAGAAACACGGTCACAACGAATCCACTAACCGTCACTCTGACCAACACAGACACATCCGAAGTCGACATTCCAGCTACCGTGGTCATCCCTGCCGGGCAGGCATCCGTTACTTTCGAAGTAACCGCCGTGGACGACTCATTCGTCGACGGATTGCAGACAGCAACCATCACGGCAGATGCAACGGGCCACACCAGCAGCAGTGATGACATCGACATCACCGACGATGAAATTGCCGCACTAACGCTTGTGATTGTTGATGCTGCGATTGACGAAAACGGTGGAGTCACCACTGCCGTCGTTACCAGAAGTTCTGACACTTCTGCTGCTTTGGTTGTCAATCTGGAAAGCAGTGACACCGGAGAAGCCGTGCCGCGTCAGACGACGATTACGATTCCAGCCGACGTCGCAGATTCTGCGCCATTCTTTATCGATGCTGTGGATGATGCACTTGCAGATGGCGACCAAACGGCCACGATCACGGCTACCGCCGCGGCACACGTCAGCGATTCGGGCAGCGTCGATGTGATCGACGACGAAGGCTCACCAGCACTCACGATTGTCGTCGATGCGGCCTCAATCAGTGAAAACGGCGGAGCAACAACCGCCACGGTAACCCGCAACACAGACCCGCTTACGGACCTGGTCGTCACTCTGTCAAACAGCAACACCGCCGAAGCAACCATTCCCGCTACAGTCACGATTCCTGCTGGTCAGAGCTCTGTGAGCTTCCCGGTCGATGCCGTCGACGACAGCATTGCCGACGGCACAAAAACCATCACCGTGACCGGTACAGCAACTGGTTTCCTCGACGGAACAGACACGCTGGATATTGCCGACGATGAAGGAGTCGCCGGGCTTTCGATAGTTCTTACCGACACATCAATCAGCGAGAACGGCGGCACAACAACGGCAACCGTAAGTCGCAACACAGACCCCGCGGCTGAACTGACAGTCACGTTAACCGGTGACGACGCCACGGAAGCCACCGTGCCGGCAAGCGTCGTGATTCCTGCTGGACAGTCCTCGATCACGTTCCCGGTCACCGCCGTCGACGACACAATCGCTGACGGTAGCCAGAACGTAATGATCACCGCTACTGCGACCGGACTCGCAAGCGGTACTGTTGATATCGCAGTGACGGACGACGAAATCGCCGTATTAACGTTGACGATCACGGATAGTTCCATCAGTGAAAGCGGAGCCACAACGGCGACAGTCAGCCGCAATTCCGACACCACGGACGCACTGACAATCGTGATCACTTCCAGCGACCTGAGTGAAGCCACCGTACCGACTGCTGTCACTATTCCTGCCGGAGCAACCGAATCCGCTCCGTTTGCAATTACAGGTATTGACGACCTGATCGCTGATGGCGATCAAACCGTAACCATCACCGTCATGTCAGCCGGTCATCTCGACGGCACTGGCAGTGTGGAAGTCACTGATGTCAGTGCTCCAGCTGGCCTAACACTAACGATCGCGGCAGATGAATTCAGTGAAGCGGACGGAGCAACCGCAACGACGGCAACCGTCAGCAGAAATACGGACACGACCGAAGAGCTGGTTGTCACCCTGGCTTCCAGCGACGCTGGCGAAGCGACGGTCCCCGCAACAGTCACAATCGCTGCAGGCCAAAGCACGTCTGATCCATTCGATATTGCAGCGATCGACGACACCGACGTCGACGGCACACAAACCGTCGAAATCACCGCAACAGCCGTCAATCATGCAAACGGACTGGACAGTGTCCTGGTGACCGATGATGAAGTCTCGATTGAGTTTTCTGTGTTGAGCCCCATCGGCACTACCACAGATCTCAGACCACAAGTCTCATGGGAAGCCGTAGATGGTGCCGTGTCTTACGACGTGTGGGTGAACCTGGACAATAACGGTGGAAACGTATTCCGTCAGGAAGGCTTTACCGGAGGCACATCGATCGACCTGGATGTTGATCTTGAATTCGGACGGTATCGAGTCTTCGTTCTTGCGAATCTGACTGGCCAGACAGACCCGGTCAGGGCACAACCTCATACGTTTGTGGTGAATGCGACACCGGAGCAACTGACGCCAACAGGTTCGCTGGACACCAACACACCGGAATTTACCTGGAACCGCCTGGCAGGGGCCACCAGCTACACAATCTTTGTGAATGTTCCCGGCACCCCACTGATTTTCACAGTAGAAGACGCGACTCCCGCAGAAACGACACCACTTTCATTTACCCTTGGGTCCGAGCTGGCAACCGGCGACTACAGGTGGTGGATTCGCGGCATTCGAGACAACGGATTCCGCAGCAGCTGGAGCGACCCCACAACATTCAGCACAGGTGGACGTTCTAAGGTGACGTCAATTGTGTCAGGAGAAACAATCACCACTGACATACCGGAATTCACCTGGTCGCCGGTCGACAATGCAACGTCTTACGAAATCTTCGTCGCCGAGGAAGGGACACCAGGAGCGCTTTATCGCCAGGCGGGCCTCACAGGCACCACCTTTGCGTCACCCATTCTGGAAAACGGTAACTACACAGTGTGGATTCGGACAACCAGGGCCGACAACACTGCTGTCTGGGGATCTGGCGTTCCGTTTACTGTAAACGCGACAAATACCGGTCTGCAAACCACGCCGACGGCACCGTCCGGACCGAACTTTGAGACCACGCCGCAATTCGAATGGGAAGCCACAACGGGCGCCACCAGTTACGACATCTATCTGCATAATGGAATAACCGCCAACCTGATCTCTGGACTGACGGGAACAACGTATACTCCGACAACCGCACTTTCAGATGGAGAATGGACGTGGGCAATTCGCCCCGTCGACGGTTCCGGAACGGGTGCATGGAGTTCTATCGTCGCATTCAACACCGACGGAAGAACCACTGTGCTGACGCCAGTTGGCACGACAACAGAAACGCCAACCTTCACATGGCAGCCGGCGACAAACGCGTTCCGATACATCCTGCAGGTTGACAACCTAACGTCCGGCACGACCAACGTCATCCGCGAAGATAATCTTACGGCCACCTCGTTCACACCGACAACACCGCTCACTGCAGGAGACTATCGAGTTTGGGTCCGAGCCGTCAGCAATGATGCCAACGGCAGATGGAGCCTGCCGCTTGACTTCACCGTCGAAGCCAGCGTTAGCCAGCTGTCCCTGGATGAGTCGCCGACAACACTGCTGGCATCCGTTGGCTCGCAGCTAAGCAGCGTGGAACGAAAAACAGCAGAAGTCGCGTCGACCCAACAGTCAAAAGCTCCGCCACTGACAGAGAACACCAACGACGCCGATCAAACGGAACAAGAAGTCGAGCCGGTCGACGCTGACGACCTGATGATCGCCATGTTGTCATCCGGCGAATGGCTGGAAGGATAGTCTGCATCAACTTGGAAACGGCGACAACGCTACCAATCGCACGACGCGCCTTTTGGGTACGGCGAAGTCCAACATCGTGAGTTAAGTAGACAAACATTCACATTTCACGGATCAATAGACAGGATGTCGAATTGGTCCGTGGAGGTCGATGGATGTTTGAGTCGCAACCGTTTCGTCCGTCAATACGTGAAGCTGCAGGCCAACTACCGCCTCCGCGTTTAACGACAAACGAAAAGAACTCGCAGAGTATGCTGTGGTCGTTCTGCTGTTCGATCATTTCGCTGCTGACGGTCGCCGTGTTCGACATCTTCAGCAACAGGGCAGAACCAACGTACTTCTCCCCGTATCTAAACGACGCTGCCATGCTCAAGCGAGTGGTGGTTCCGTTGATCGTCGCGGGCATGGCAATGTCATGCGCGTGGCTCTTCGCGGTACCGGTTATGATTGCCGGAATCTTTAAGCCGATGCGATGGCTGATCCCAACGGGCCTCGCTTTACTGTGGTTCGCCCTGCTCTTCGACTGGCAGGGACTCATCACAACAGGAAGCCCAGCGCAAAACTATTGGCGAGATCCAGAGCGAGCTTTTTGGATCTTTCGGGCGTTAGTTCGGTCCGGTCTCGGCATGATCTTCCTGCTGCCATTCGTCTATTCGCTATGCGCCAAGCTGGAACAAAATTGCGCCAATGCATGGCAAATGCAGAAAGAACTCGAATTCGAACGAATCCTTGAGGAAGAGTTAACGAAGTGTAAAGTAGGTGCTTCAACCTGACGCGAAATTAAAACGAACCGCCAGATCGCATAGTTAGAATTCGATGATACTCCGAGCCCTAACGACTGCTGTGGTCTCTGCCTGTTTCGCAACAACATCGGTCGCACAGGTGATTTCCCCACCAGCGGAACTGAAACTGAACCCGGTTTACTCGAAGTATATTTCCGCCAACGGCTATCCAATTATCGCTTCGGCGAGAGTCGACGACTATGCGCTAAAAGAAGCTGCCTATCTGGTGAATCTGATGCTGGCAAAGCGTCCGGATGTTCGCGCGGCGATGATCAAGAG
>CAYZYB010000446.1:0-4920 GCA_964481505.1 uncultured Planctomycetaceae bacterium
ACCGTCCGTTGGTTGCTTCGCAGGCTGGGCTCACCTGGCTGTCAACATCACAGAACGGACTGACGCCCCTCATCCACGCGGACTCGAAACTCAAACAACAAAAATGGCAATCAGCAAAACCATCAAACCGGCCAGGCAGGAACAGACGGACGCCGCCGATAAGAAATCGTCGAAGAAGAAGAAAAAGAAACGCAAGGACGACGGAACTCGCGAAACGATTGAGTCTGTGGCAATCGCGTTCGTCCTGGCTTTTCTGTTTAAGACATTTCAGGCCGAAGCTTACGTCATCCCAACCGGATCAATGGCTCCCACACTTTATGGCCGCCACAAAGAAGTCACCTGCGACGGCTGCGGTTATTCGTTTGCAGTGGGTGCCAGCTCAGAAATCGATCAGGATTCCGGAACGCTCGACTGGAGACTCGAACACGTCTACTGCCCGAATTGCGGTAAGCACAATCGAGCGAAAGAAGCAGCCGTCTTTAACGGCGATCGCATCCTGGTCAACAAACAGGTTCCCGAATTCAAACGCTTCGACGTCGTTGTCTTTAAAAATCCCGAACAGGGACACGTGAATTACATCAAGCGACTGGTCGGTTTGCCCAACGAAACGATTCGTGTCCGCAAAGGAGACATCTGGGCTAAAAAGGATGGTGAAGACACCTGGCAGATCCAACGCAAAGAGGATCCGTTCGTTCAAAAGGACATTCAACTCACTGTTTACGATGATAATCATCCGGCTCGCGAACTGCTGGAAGCGGGTTGGCCGGAACGCTGGGAACCGTCAACCCACAGCCCGAGCCAGAATGCCGTCGGTGGCTGGACTCCAACGGCAAACGGCTGGCAGGCAGATCGCGAAAACCGAAGCTACGACTGCACGGCCGAAACCAGCGAACTGCAGTGGCTGAGATACCGACATTTTTTGGCGAATGAATCGACGTGGCCGCACCCCAGCCAAAAGAACCCCGTTCTGCCCCGGCCCGAACCGCTTCTTATTGCTGACTTCTGCAGCTTTAACGCTTACGAACCTCGATTCTCCGACTGGAGCGACCCCACCAAGCCAACCGGCATCTATTGGACGGGTGACCTGACGATCAACGCCAACATTGACGTCGCCACCGTGAAAAACGACGCCGCTGCCGTATTGCAGTTGGTCGAAGGACCGCAAACGTTCGATTGCACCATCGACCTCAACACGGGCACCGCCGTCGTCGCTATGTTTGCATCGGATGAGACGGCAGAGCAGGGCGTTGTCATTGCGACTGGTGAAACAGCGATGACTAACGCGGGCAACTATGATGTCACATTTGCCAACGTTGACGATCGAATTTGCCTGTGGATGAACGGAAGCCTGATCGAATTCGATACCAGCGGCGAATACGAAAGTTCAGACGTCCCGGCACCTGGCGAACGAGATTTGGCACCGTGCGGCATCGCGTTCCGAAACGCGACGGCGTCGGTGTCATCGCTGCTGCTGGAACGCGACATCTATTACCGGAATGAGGCCATTTCTTTCAGCGCGGAAGACGGTCTGAGTCTCGGTCGCGACCGCCCGCAACGCGAAGTTCGGCGCGAAAGCGAACTTCAGCCACTGCTGAACAATCCTGTGGCATGGGCTCGCAAGTATCAAGACGAAGTTGTCATCCAGCTGGAAGCCTTCGGTTCTTATTCCGAATACAAACTGGATGGCGATGAGTATTTGATGTTCGGCGACAATTCATCGATGAGCAAAGACAGCCGCCTGTTCGATTATTACGCCAGACCGATGAATGGCATCTACAGTCACCGTTATGCTGTGCGTGAGCGAGACCTGATCGGCAAAGCGCTGTTCATCTTCTGGCCGCACGGGATTCCGTTTTTGAACGATGGAAAAGGTATCGCTGTGCGAAATCATGCCGGACCAGAACAGTACGACCCAAATAAATACCCGTCTGTCAGGTTGCCGTTTTATCCCAACATTTCGCGAATGAAAAAGATCAAATAGCGATCTCAACGACAAAGATACCGACGGACTGACAACGAATCAGCAACACACTGATGAGAAGGATTCTCAGATGACTATTCTAAAATGCGAAGGACTCGTCAAAGACTACCCCGGGAAGCGGGCGGTGGACGGAGTCGACTTTGAAGTCAACGAAGGCGAAATTGTGGGCTTGCTGGGCCCCAACGGCGCTGGCAAAAGCACGACGTTTCGCATGGCCTGCGGGTTGGCTGCCCCAACCAAAGGACGCGTCTGGCTGCGAGGAAAAGAAATCACTCACTGGCCCATGTATCAACGAGCCCAGAATGGTTTGGGCTACCTGCCTCAGGACGCCAGCATCTTTTCGAAACTCTCCGTCGAAGACAACATCCTGGCGATCCTGGAATTCCGTGGCGTTGGCAGAAAAGCGTCACGTGCCAGAATCACTCAACTGCTGGACGAATTCGGCCTGCTCGACAAACGCCGGCAACGTTCCGGTTCGCTGTCCGGTGGTGAACGACGGCGGCTGGAAATCGCACGCGCACTCGCCAGCGACCCGGAGATTCTGCTGCTGGACGAACCGTTCACCGGCATCGACCCTGTCACAATCCACAGCATTCAGGATATTATTCACGGTCTTAAAGATCGCGGCATCGCAATTCTGCTGACGGACCATCGCGAACGAGAAACACTGACGATTACCGACAGAAGTTACATCATCTGCGCCGGTCAGGTACTGGTCTCCGGAAGTGCAGAGCAGGTGTTGAACGACCCTGGTGCGATTGAAAATTACTTTGGCCGACGCTTCGATGCGAGTTCCATCATCGATGGTCGCGATTCGTTTCGCGGGGCCGCGTAGGAAGCCGTTAATTAACCTCAACATGTTTACGCATCGCTGCCTTTAACACCGGCGAATGCCCGTTCGGGGCAGCCCGATGCGACGATAAGCCAGCGCAATGCATTGCAGGAGTCAACCATGAGTTCCGGATTCGGTGAAGACGACACAGTCGACGCGATCACATCGCGCGGACGCGACTGGCCGTGCCTGCAGCAGTTCGTGGTGTTTCTGGAGAACAAAGTTGGATCGTTGCATGAGCTGCTGCGAAAAGTCGAACGCGACGATCTAAGAATCATGGCGTTGTCCATTCTGGATTCCTCCGACAGCGCGATCGCGCGAGTGATTACGAACAGTTACGAACGGACGCGAGAACTGCTGGAGCTGTCCGGCCTTCCATTCTGCGAATCAGAAGTCATCGGTGTGCTGTTGCCGGATGTCGATCAGCCTCACACCAACATCTGCGGAAGCCTGATGTCCGCCGAATTAAACGTGCATTACGTCTATCCATTGATGTACCGCCGGAATCGTCGCGGTGCGGTGGCTGTATTCGTTGATGATGTCGACGAAGCTCTTCGCGTTCTCAAAGAACAGCAACATGAGTTCGTGACAGAAGATGACTTGCTTGAGTACGATGACATGTTCGAATAGAGCAACTCGCCAATTTACGTGGCCGCGGCGAAATCGTTGAAGTCGACGGAATCGGACGTTGCCATTGTTTCTGCAGGTGCTTTTGGAGTCGTCTTTCGTGGACCGTCCGACCGTAACGCCATTCTCATTCTCCAGTCTTCGCGGACTGAACTGCATGAGCGTGTGCTGCACAATCCTGTTGGCCTCCATCGCCGCGCCGCGCTCGTTCGCCGCAGATTCTTCCGCCCCAAAACGTGGAGGTGACCTGCACGGGGCGCTTGAATATCTGCAGCAAAGCCTGATTCTCTCTGCAGAAGAAGCCAGACTCATCGCAGCGGCAGAACGTCAGCTTCAAGTGGGAGACAAAGGACTCGCCTTCTCCGCACTGCAGGCCGTCTTCGCACAAAAACATGATTCTTTCACGCCTGCATCGCGCGGGCGAGGATCCGGAAGCGCTTACCAACAGGCAGTGGAAGTTCTGCAGAGTACGGACTACATCACACGACGCGATTGGGCGATCGAAACAGAACCGCTCGCAGCAGCCGCGCTCTTGAAGGCCGCTGGAGACTCCGCAAAAGTCGCAAACGTCGCCGCGCACTACCCATTTACGAAGTCGGGTATGCAGGCCGGTATGATGCGAATCGCAATAGCCCGCAGCCGAGGGCAACACGCCCTTGCTGGCGCATTGCTGACAGAACTAGCGGCCCAGTACTCAGGCACACCGGTCAATTTCCCGGCTCAGGAGTATCTGGCTTCGCTGCGAAGCCGTCTGAAGACTGATGCACAGCAGCCGGTCAGATCGCGGATCGCTGGAGAACCCACCCTCTCAGCGCCGGCAAAGCTCGCATTACCGTGGCCGCAAGCCACATGGAAATGGCGTGAAAGCGTTTGGAAATTTCCTCAGGGAATTTCCAGCTTCGCGGCATTGACGCAACCCGATCACCGATCGGCGCTGGAGCAAAACCTGTGGCGTCCGACACTGACTGCCGATTCCATTCTGCTACGCACGCCGTTCCGTGTGATTGCATTCGATCGCAAAAACGGAAACGTTCGGTGGTCGATACTCACCGACACCGTGGGCGAACCAACGACGCTCGAAGACGTGGACGGCAATCTTAATCTCGGCCGAACGTCTTCCACAGAAGAACTGCTAAGAATCGACGACCTCGGTTCAGTGGCGGCTTCTGACGAATTTGTCTTCTTTATTGATCACTTTCGAAAGCTGGCAGGACACACCAGTTTCCGACACCCTCAATTCAACCTAAACAATCGACTCCCCAAAGAAGAACGCACCGGCGGAACGCGTCTTGTCGCAGTACAGCTCCATCCGACTCCACGAATCGCCTGGACGGTCGGAGACGCCGACCGCTTCTCATACAACATTTCTTCCACTGCAGATGTAACTCAACAAAAAGCCCCCCAAAAGTCACAGACACCAACGGACGATACCGACGCAGAAGCGGCATCGGAGGCGGACTCGCCGTTCCGCAAACAGTAC
>CAYZYB010000447.1:0-4906 GCA_964481505.1 uncultured Planctomycetaceae bacterium
GTAAAGTTCGCTTCAATGAAAAGATGTCGACCATCGGCACTCATTCTTTTCAGATTGCCATCAGCGAGGTGGATGGCGAGGTTACGGAAAGAAACAACTTCGACGACTTCGAAGTAAACGTCACCCGCAGCAATATCAAACTGCTTCTCGCGGACGAAATGCCGCGTTGGGAATATCGCTATCTCACACAGTTATTTCGTCGTGACGAAAAAGTGGAATGCGATGAGCTGCTGTTTCGTCCTCGAATGATTGCTACCGGGCGCCGCAAAGAAACGAAAACGTTTCCGGTAACAGCAGAAGACTGGGATCAGTACGACGTCGTTATGCTGGGTGACCTGACACCACAGAATTTGCCTGTTGCCGCTCAGGAGTCGCTGATTGACTATCTCAAAAATCGCGGCGGCACACTCGTGATGATCGCCGGCCGCGAATCGATGCCTCAGGCCTATCAAAATTATCCACTGGAAGGCATTCTTCCTGTCAGCAGGATCTCTTCTTCCGTCCCGACTGCTGGTGCGGGCGAAGGGTATTCGTTCTACGTGACAGAAGAAGGCCGCAATCACGGCGCGCTGATGATTGGTGAAACCGCTGAGACAACCAGTCTTGCCTGGGCATTTGTTAATCAGTTTGCACCGCTCAATGACGTCTCACTCTGGCGTCAGCCACGCCCGTCGGCTCACACACTAATTTCTGCCGTCCCTCGGAATACCCTGGACAGGGAGTTTGCAGAAAAGTCGAACGCTTTTCTTTGCTGGCAGCCGGTTGGTCGAGGCATGATTATTTATTTGTCCGGGCCGGAGACTTATCGATTGAGGTTCCTTCGCGGTGATCGATTGCATCACAATTTTTGGGGTCAGCTTTTGCGGTGGGCCATTGCGGCCGAATTGTCCGTTGGTTCGGAATGCGTACAGGTTCGTTCTGATAAGACACGGTACGCAGATCACGAAACCGTCAACGTGGTGGTTCGGGTGTCCGACGGAGAAGGAACTGCGGTCGTAAACGATGAATTTCAAATTGTTGCAAGACGTGCGGGAGAAGATCAGCGCACTGTGGAATTGGTTCCGGACTCGACTGTCCCCGGTCAATACTCGGCACAGTTCACACAACTTCCGGCAGGTGTCTATCAGATCGAACCGGTCGGCGCTGAAATCGATCGACTGTTGGAAGAGAATGAACAGGAACTCGTGACCGGCAGCTTCACTGTTCAGGCAAATTTGCCTTTAGAATTTCTGGACACACGGTGTGACCGGGCCCTCGCGCAGCAACTGGCTGACTTAACGGGGGGCCAGGTCTTGCCACCAACAGCGGTTGAGGAAGTCCTGAGTCTCACGAACCTTGAGCCCATGGTCAGTAAAGACCCTCGGGCCGTGCCGTTGTGGCTGGAATGGAAGTATCTATGGATCGTCTTTGGTTGTCTGCAAACGGAATGGATTGTCCGGAAGTGGAAAGGCCTTTCATGACGTGGAGGTATGG
Source organism: uncultured Planctomycetaceae bacterium (assembly GCA_964481505.1). GTDB lineage: Bacteria > Planctomycetota > Planctomycetia > Planctomycetales > Planctomycetaceae > Fuerstiella. The sequence continues at coordinate 1,474 of CAYZYB010000447.1, forward strand.
TGATGTCACAAACGATTGAAAACAGCAACCCACTACCAGCCGTTATGCAGAGCAAGCTGCAGAGCGTTCGCTGGCGTCAGGCCGGGGTGGCCATTAGTCGTGGCGCCGCGATCGCTGCTACAGTGCTGATTGGCAGCATGGTTGTCGCAATGGCGCTCGACTGGTGGTTTACACTTTTCAGCACGACCGTGCGCACGGCGTTAACTTTCACTTGTTTGATTGCCTGCGCAATGACCCTGCTGCTTACTGTAGCGACTCCGCTGGTCAATGCCTTCCGATGGAAGCAGGCAGCCAATGACGTCGATGCAACAATTCCACAGCTCGAAGAACGATGGACAACCGTCGCGAATTTTGCAGCGTCTGAGCATCCGCCGACGTCGGTGACAAGCAAAGCAATGCTGCACCAGGTAACCAGCGAAGCCGTGGCGATGGGATCGCTGGTTAAGCCACGAAAAGTTGTCCGGCCAGGCTCGTTAAGGCCTCCTTTTGTCGGATTTGCTGCCTCGCTGCTGTTGCTGACGGTGTTTCTATTGAGCCATTGGGGACAGACATCGGGTGGGCTGCAGCGATTCTGGTCGCCGACTCAGGACATTACTGCGACACAACTGAACAGCGAGACGAAGGGGAAGAAAGTTGCTCGTGGAGAATCTCTGGACATCGTGACACGATTGTCCGGCGTCCCTCGCGACCAGGCAACCCTTGTCCTGGAAGCGGGCGAATTCGAACCTGAGGCAATATCGCTCACTCGTGACGATGAGGACCCCGGTACATTCGTTTGCCGTTTGAACGTCGATGAATCTTTTCGTTACCGGGTGCTTGCCGGAGACGGCCGCACGGAATGGCACACAATTACAGCCATCGATGCACCAGAACTCGCAGAAGTTCGATTGAAAGTCACACCACCTGAATACGTCGACCGTGCTCCGTTCGAGAAGTCTTTGATTCCTGGCAGGATTAAGGCGATTCAGGGCAGCAAGCTGAAACTGGAGATGCGTCCCAATGCACCACTCGCTTTGTTCGAACTGCGTTTAACGTTTGGAACCGGAGATGATGAATTGCCGGAAACTCTCACGATGAAACCGGACACAGACGGATGGTATCGATTCGAAACTCAGTTGGCGGAAAACTTCACACTGACGCCCTTCCTGCTCAACGATGATGCACTGACCAACGAAGATCGTCGCATTTGCAGAGTTTCCGTCATCACGGACAAAGCGCCGGTGGCTCGGATCATCAGCCCGACAGATGAAATGGCGGTCAATGCTACTGACGTTCTTGACATCAAGTACGAAGCGCACGACGACCACGGAATTGCCACAGCGGAACTTGTCGTCTACGACGAATCCGAAAACAGGGACGGAGAGGAACCGGAAGTACTCAAAGTCATACCGATTGAACTCGGTGAACAGCAACTCAAGAAACACGTCATGGGACTGACGAAGCTCGACTTAAAAGAACTCGGCCTGGAAGAAGGGCAGAGCATCAGTTACTCCGTGCGCGTCACGGACAACCGCGACCTGAATCTCGATATTGAAGCGGTCCAACAGCGACAGGCACTTGCGGCACAGCAGCGAGATCAGCAAAAGGCCGAAAATGAGGCCTCTCAGTCGGACCAGGCACGGCAACAAAATGGGCAACCGCAATCCCAGCACTCTAAAATCGCTCAAGACACTGAAAACCGTTCACCGAAAGGCGAAGGCTCAAAGGACCAGCAGCAGCAGCGAACCGAAGATATGCTGGCGGACGCTTCTGAGGCCAAAGAAGCCCGCGACGCGGAGCTGCAAAAGGAGATGCTCAAAAACGCTGCTGACAACGCGGAAAATACACCCGGGACGCAACAAAACGGAAGGAAGGCAACGGACGATGAAACGCCGGACGCAGATTCCGAAACAACAGCGAACGGTAAGACCCAAAAAACGTCAGCGTCAAAACCTTCTGCAGAAGGCGATCTGCAGAACGATGATCCTGCTGCCGAAAAGAAGGCAGGAAGTCAGCCAACAAATGCGGAACCAAAGGACAATGATGGTCGCATAGAAGAAGAGTCGGCGCGGAACGACCCACGGGAAAACAGCGACACAAAGAACGCTTACAACGACAAAACCGCCGATTCCGCATCCGGTGAGTCACGTCCGCGTGTGACGGTTGCTTCTGATGACGAAAAGGCCGACGCCCGCGATAAACAGACCACAGGCGAAAGAAAAGATGCGGCCGAAAAGTCGAATGACAAAAAGAACACGGCCGACAAGGATAGCGAAGCCACGAATAACAGAACGAATTCGCCGGCATCCGATGGGCAGCGTCAGCAGAACGGCAGCAAGCCCCAATCCGGCAATCAGAATAACGCCAACAAAAACAACAGTAACAGCGGAACCACCCCTCGAGAGCCCGAAAAAAAGAATTCGGATAAAGAGAACAAACTGGATCCCAAAGAGAAACGCGATTCAAAAGACAAGCAGGACAAGAGCAAACAGAACCAGCCTTCGTCGCCACGGATTGCCATGAAACCAATGAAGGGGCAAAGTTCGGAAGCCGGTCAACGTAAGGAAACCAAACGTCGTAGACTGATGATTTCTGAACAGCTCGTCGGCACAGCCGAAGAGGTCGAACGCAAAGATGCAAACAACGGCTACAAAAAGAAACTTGTGGAACTCGATACTCTTCTTGCAGTTGTGGAAAAGCAGCTTGAAGAACTGATCAAAGGTGTGAATCAAACGCTAAGCACGAGTGATCAGTTCCGAAAGATGGACGAACAACTCGGCGAAGTGGAACAGGTGGTCTCAGACTTCCGCGATGAGACCCGAGAAACTGAGTATGTCTTCGTTGGTCAGCAGATGCTGGTGATCAAACGGCTGCATGTGACTCCCGCGAGAGACTACGTATTCGCCGCCATCAAGGAACCGGATGCCGCGGCGGTGAGTTTTGCGACGGACTCTCGGCATCACGTCATGACCGCTCGAGAGCAGCTTCAGGCACTTCTGAAGAAATACGAACGCGTCAAACGCGACAAGAAACTCAAAGAGGGCCTCGATAAGACGATTACGATGTACCAGGTTATCGTCTCCCGGCGGCAGGCGTTAATGCGTGAAGCTCGACAGGGATCTAAAGATCCCTTCACAAGAAAAATGGCCATTATCGAAACGAATCAGGAGTACCTTGATCGCGCGGCTGAGGTGGCGAGGCTGACGGTCGAGCTTGAAGACGAGATGGGGCGTTTGCTGGCCAACGATCCTCGACTGATGTCGAAATTTATCGAAGGGCTCAAGCGTCGCCGATCTTCGTTGTGGCAGCAGTTCACAGACCTCCATGATCGCCAGGATCAGATTTCTCAGGAAGTCAGCGGCTGGGTTCGAGTTGACGAATCGCAGCGAGACAATCTTTGGATTCAGTTCGCCGAGCTGCGACTTTACAACGCCAAAGACCTTGTGAAAGAAGC
>CAYZYB010000448.1:0-4881 GCA_964481505.1 uncultured Planctomycetaceae bacterium
CGCTTATGATGCCATGACCAGTGACCGGCCGTACCGAACCGGCATGCCCACCGCGAAAGCAGAATCGATTATCGCCAGTGGAGCCGGCCAGCAGTGGGACGCCGAATGTGTCGCAGCATTCCAGTCGCGTATCGAGAACATTCGCCGCGTTCACCACGAACGACATGAGCAGGTGGTTCCGAAACCAGCTGCGGACTTCTGAATTGGTCGCCGCGGCGCGATGAGTGCAAACATGAATTGCTGAGAAATACGCAAATATTGCCGAATCTTGCAATTCGCAGGTCTTGATCGGCAGGGAAGCTCGCTACAGTAGGAAATCCCACCTGTTGCCGGGAAGGCTTCCCGGTTATCCACAGCCATAATGGCCAGAACGACCGATGTTCTTTGTGGAATCCACTTTCACTTTGCGTGCAGTTTCTTCGCAAAGTACTGACTCCGGAATATTTCTTCCGTCTCACCATTCGATACCATGTCACGCGATTATTACACAATTGAAGAGCTAACCATCCAACTGGGCAAACAGCGTCGGGCCGTCGAGAAGCAGGTCAGCCGCGGACACATCCCGGGGCGCCGTGTGAGCGGCGAATGGCGCTTCAACAAGACTGAAATCACAGACTGGCTGGAACGGGAGATGTCGGAGTTGAGTGAGCCGGAACTTGCCGTGCTGGAACGCTCCCACACATCGTCTGAAGTCTGCCCGAAGTCTCCGATCAGCAGTTTGCTCCTGCCTGACCTCGTGGAAGTGCCACTCGATGCTGGAACGAAACCCTCTGTACTAAAAAGCCTTGTCGAAGTGGCGGGCCGCACGTGGCAACTGTTCGATTCGTCGGCCGTCCTTCAGGCAATTCGTCAGCGTGAAGAAGCGATGTCCACAGGTTTTGACGGCGGCGTGGCAATCCCTCACCCTTCCAATCGCATGCCGGAAGCGTTGGGAGAATCGATGATCGTCTTCGGAAGAACAGAATCCGGAATTCCCTTCGGTGGTCCTCGGCGTCAGCTGACCGATTTGTTTTTTCTCGTACTGACTCGCGATGACAGTACGCATCTCAAAGTTCTCGCACGTTTAGGCCGCCTACTTCAGTTGCCTGGTTTTCTTGATGACCTTCGCGCTGCTGAGGGTAGCATGGAAGCCTACGATCTCATCATTGCGGCCGACACGCGACTTGGCGAATAACGCATCCGTATCCTATGACCCGACTCTTCGCTGGCACCGCATTCGACAGGCCTCCACGTTGCGAAAAATGTGACCAGCTTGAGGACGAGTGCCAATGCCCTCCGCCAGACGCACCGACGAAGCAACTGGTACCGCCGGAATCACAGACCGCCAGGTTGTCTGTCGAAAAAAGAAAGCGCGGCAAGACAGTGACCGTCATTCGTGGGTTAGACCCCGAGGGCAATGACTTGCCTGGCTTGCTGACGAAGCTCAAGACAGCCTGCGGAGCTGGCGGTTCCTGCCAGGACGACGCCATCGAAATCCAGGGCAAACAGCTGGATCGAGTGCGTTCCGAACTCCAGCGGATCGGCTACAAAGTCAAAGGGTAATACCACCATTGGCCACGGTTACATAGTTCTTAAAGTACGGCGACTTCAAAAGTCGTCCCACATTGCACAACTGCGTCACCGTGTAGCATTCGTAGGCACCGACTGATCTGCGGGCGTCTATCAGACGCTTCGTTCAACACTTCAGACGCCCATTTTCAATTGGATGAGAACACGCCAATCTTCTCACCAGTGGCTGGATTCAGCCGTTCGTAGGCCGCCATCTTCCACTGTCCCTGTTCCATGATCCATGTTGTATCCCACATTGTCGGAACATGCTGACCACCGCCGCCTCGTTTGCGAAGTGTTATCGTTCCATTGGCACGTATTCTTGCGGTTGCTGACTTGTCGTCGTCGTGAATTGTGACCTCACAGCTTTTCAAGTGAAACGAATCGCTGATGTCGACCAGTTCAAGACCGTTCTTCGCAACGTCCGCAAGCGACTGACTTTCCGAAGAAATCTGACCGACAATGCCCGGTACGTTGCGATCCTTAAAGTTCTGCAGCATTTCTTCGATTGTTATCTCAACTCCCTCTGCCGGCGACACCAAATACCGTTCCAGAAAAAACACACCCACGGCAGCCAACACACATATCCCCGCAATGCCGCGTCCTTTGGCACTCCCGGAAAGAAACGCCACGACAGCGACTGCAACGAGCAAGAGCATCAATGGGAATGGGTTGTCAGTGAGATAGCTCATGGTAGCTCCGCCTCATTGATAGGGTTCTGAAGGCCAATAAAGAAGTTGTCACTAACGTAGAGAGCGTGCGGCGTTTGAAAAATGTCTAATAGACTTTCCAGCGTACACCTTATTGCGGCGAATTGAGATCGTCTTCACTGAAAACGCAGCAAATAGAAACATCGTTCTTTTTGTTGCGACAATTTATGGCGAGACGACAGACAGAGACACCGCACAGATTTACGGATACCACTGGTATGCTTTTGCCTGAACGGATTGCTCCTGAAGACGCATCCTACGAGCTAATCCCAAACGGATCATCAATCGAATGCGATGGCTGCGTAAACCACTTCGGGCCGGATTCGGTCATGTAGAAATGGTCTTCCAGGCGGATGCCAAACTGGTCAGGAATCACCAGCATCGGTTCACTGCTGAAAACCATGCCAACATCCAGAGGCGTCATCTCGCCGCGAACAAGGTTGGGGCCTTCGTGAATGTCCAGCCCACAACCATGACCAGTCCGGTGCGGCAGTCCGGGTAGCTCATAGCCGGGGCCATACCCGGCACTTTCCAAAGACGCTCGCGCCGCGTTGTCGCACACTTCACATGGTTCGCCCAGTTTGGCCGCTTCGAAAGCTGCGATCTGAGCCGCCTTTTCAGCGGCCCAGGCCACGCGATGTGCTTCGGTCGGTGTGCCAAAACAAAAGCTGCGAGTGATGTCCGAGTGGTAACCGTCCAGCTGGAACCCGGTATCGAACAGGACCCAGTCGTTTTCACGCAGCGTTTGCGAATCCTTAACGCCGTGAGGAAAAGAAGTGCCGACATCAAACAGCACGATGCAAAAGTAAGAACCCGCCGCAGCACCGACCTTACGATGAGCCTTATCGATGAAGTCAACGACTTCCGGAGTTGTAATACCTGGCCTCAGGATAGAAGCTGCCGCCGCGTGAACGGTCAGCGTCATTTCATGCGCACGTCGAATCAGGTTCAGTTCCGCTTCCGACTTTCGGCTGCGTAACGCCTGAGTCAGCGGTTGAGCGTGCCCCAGCTTGATTCCCGAATTGGCTGACTGAATTCCATGAACGATGAAGTACGGCGTCGCTTCATCCAGCAACAGTTCTTTGCCGGTGGCTCCCATCGATTCAAGCGTTTCGCCCAGCAACGCGTACGGGCTCTCGTGTTCTTCCCACGCCATGATTGTGGCGGGAATCTTCCAGTAGTCTCGCAGCGTATCCAGTTCGAACCGGGGCGCGATGTAGGCGATTTCTCCTTCGGCAGGCACGATGGCCGCGACCATGCGTTCGCTAGCGCCCCATTTCAGACCGGTGAAGTAATACAGGTTGGTGCCCGCATGCAGATAGACCGCCCCGACGCCGCGCTCCCGCATCATGGCCTGCAGCCGTTCAAGCCGCTGTGAAAACTCTTCCACGGCAATCACCGGCACACCAGCCGTCATGTCTGACAACTTGCCAAGAGCCTGTTCGATTGTCTTGCCACCAACACCAACTGTTGCATTCGTCATGAAGTTATCCAAAGTGTTCTTGCTGCTTGTTCTCTCGTCGCAACGCGGTCAACGCCGACATTCCGATTGTACCGACATGTCGGAGCAAGGCGTATGCTTTGGGGATGACTGGAGAGGTTGGACGAGACGTCAAGACCGTTCGTGGCAGCCCCCTCTTAGGATGCTCGCTCAATCTTGTTGCTCATTGAGGCACTCGATAATCTCCGGCGTCCCAATTCGAGGCCCGCTCAATGTCAATTGCCCACCCAAGTGTGTGTATCGAGCCTGGTTCGTTTGAGCCGGATTCACACTTCTACCCGCGTGTGCTTAACGCGCAGATTCATCCGTTGATTCGGCATCTGTTGGAACTCGGCAGCGATCGGATCGTGAGCCGATACTGCCACCTGCATCCGGAAGCTGATGAAGCAGCGGTCAAGTCGTTGCTTGCGACTCCGTCGAAATATTTTCGGTGGGGTGGCTGTGACCTGATTCATGTGACCAATGAAGATGGGTTGCGGAAGGTCGTTGTGATCGAAACCAACTCGTGCCCGTCCGGCCAGAAGTCGATGCCGCGACTCCAGGAATCGCAGGAGGAAGCCGGATACAGGACCGTTCTCGAAAAGTCGTTCCTGCCATTCCTGAAACGTCGGAAGGTTAAGGCGAAAGGAGAACTCGCGGTTCTGTTTGACAAGAACCTGATGGAGAACTCTGGCTACGCGGCGACGCTTGCGGATCTCGCGAACGAACCCGTTCATCTGGTTCCGTGGCACGCCGACGATCCGAACCCCGCAGCACGGTTCAATTCTGAGCATCAGTTGGAAATCCTCGCGAACGACACGTGGGTTCCCATCCGCGCTGCGTTTCGATACGTCACCCAGCAACCGTGGTCGCGAATTCCGCCGCTTGCCAAAACGATGATCTACAATCCCGTGCTATGCTGTCTCGCTGGTGGACGCAACAAGCTGGTCGCGTCAAAGGCTTACGACTTGTACAACGCCGGTGCGATGGAATCCGGTTTGAAGATCAACACACCAGAAACCATTTGGGATGTCTCGCTGGAAGAGATCCCGCTGTGGGTGCAACGCATGGGTGGTGTGGCGGTGGTTAAGGTTCCTTATGCAAACGCAGGCCAGGGCGTTTACACAATCACCAGCGACGACG
>CAYZYB010000449.1:0-4880 GCA_964481505.1 uncultured Planctomycetaceae bacterium
CGTCTATGGAATCCGAACACTGTAGTTCACGCAATTGCAGAAGCAGCGACTGAAACTCAGGTGACGAAAAATGGTCGCTCATAGCGAGAAAATCTGCGGAGGGGGAAACTGAATCCTGATCCGGCGGGAGTGTAGGGCTAAAATCGAACACAAAAAAAATGGACGAGCTGCCCCGAAAGACAACTCGCCCGTTCTGGTTGTATCGTTGTTCACTGGCCAGGGGCGTCTTTGTAAGGCAGGTATTTCATACAGAAATTCCAATCGACGCCAGTGCTCCTGCCGAATGACCAGGAGTTTAGTTCAAAATCCTGTCTGTGTCCTTCGCAATCGACGCGATTTTGTCTTCATTGAGGTCACTCGACTTCAAAGCGTGGTTCACTCGCACTTCCTCGTTGACCCACATCATCACGGTGACCTCAGCATCTTCCGACAGTCGGTAGCTGCTGGGCCCCTGAGCGTTCGTGTAGAGTGTCAGAGGTGTGTGTGCCAGCTTGTTTTCTTTCGCAACAGCACGAAGTGTGTCGCGCTGTGCTTCCGGTTCATCCGACAGCAGCACGACAAATGCGGCCATCTTGTTGTCACGGTTCTTTCCGACGACGTCATCGATTTGTTTGATCAGCCTGACGACATTTTCGTCCATTTTGCGAGCGAAAATGTTGACGACAGGTTGTGAGCCGTATCGACATCGGTAACAAAGCGAGCCACTGCCAGCAGCCGGTCCGGTCACATCTGTGACCATGTAGGCTTTCGGGTAGGCGTTGACAGCCAGGCCAGACCGAATGTCGGCAGACTCAGCAACGTGGCAGATACACGCTGCGGACAGCACACTGAGAGCAAGAATCATACGCATAATGCGAAACTCCTTTATTCGATTCTTAAGACTTCCCGAACACCGGCAAGGCGTTCGGCAGATTGATTCGTGAGGGCCGCTTCCTCCGGAAACGACCAGCGGGCGGATTATTGTGCTGAAGCAGTCAGCTGTCTAATGATTTTTAGGACAGATTGACTGTCTTTCGCCGCATCGACAGCAGTGTTCTTATGGATAATCTTTCCATCGAGCCCGATGACAAACGTCCATCGCTGTGCAGTCACTCCGCGAACGAGTTTTTTCTGGTGCCCCTGAAGAACTCGCGTTATCGAACCGCCGTCACGCGTCGGCACACCAAAGGCCGCGGCGACTTTGCCGTCTTGATCTGACAAAAGCGGAAAACTCAATGAATGAGCCTTCTTGAACAGTTGGTGGTTGTCAATCGAATCGCCACTGACACCAACAATCTGAGCTCCAGCTGCTTGAAATTCTTTCAGCTGTTTTTGAAAACCGCACGCCTGTTGTGTGCAGCCTTTGGTCAGGTCAGCTGGATAGAAGAAGACCACAATGACGTTTTTACCAATGTGATCAGACGACTTCCAAATCCTGCCACTATCATCGACTGCCGTCATTTCCGGAGCCGGATCACCGTGTTCCAGCGACACCACCCGACTCTCGGCCACGACATGACCGCACAGGAACGCCGCGAAAATGGTAAACAAAAATGGACGCATAAGTAGATGACTGGATTGTTTGAACGTTGCGACGGTAAGAAGCACAACGTGAACCAATTGGGGAGAACTCGGGGAGTCGAGGTGAGTTCTGGGGGAGGGTAATGTGGCGGGATGACGTCGCTGGGCGAACAAGTCTACTGCGACGCTGGTTCACAGCATACGGCGAGCCGACGCTGGCGTCAAACTGCAAGTGTTTTTCCTGGGCGGTGGTAGCAGATTGTTGGATTTGAAAAGGGTGGCAACTTTCTGTGATTACACCCTTTTTCCTGCTGAGAGCGTCTGTTTTGTTGACGCCCCGCCTGCTTCCGGTATTGGACAGGTTGTCAGTGAGCGTCCCGTAAGACAAGTCAGGATTTAGACTTACAGTTCAGGAGGCTTGGCCGTGAGTCCGCACGCCGTACGAACGCGGGCAATCACCTCCTGAGCTTTCTCACGGGCTCGGCTAGCTCCCGCCTGCAGAATGTCTTCGACATCATCCGGCCTGGATTCAAGTTCGGCTCGTTTTTCGAACGCAGGTCCGAAGCTCTCCATGGCCGCTTCATAGAGTGCGCCTTTGGCTTCTCCGTATCCCATTCCTCCGGCTCGGTATCTGTCGGCCAGTTGCTGTTGCTGCGTTTCGTCGGCGAACAGCTTGAAGAGATCAAACACGGCGCAGGTGTCGGGATCCTTAGTGTCTTCCAGCCCTTTGGAATCCGTCACGATCTTATTGATGATCTTCTTAAGCTTCTTCGGAGTTTCGAATAACGGAATCGTGTTATTGTAACTCTTCGACATTTTCTCGCCGTCCAGGCCGGGCACTTTTGCCGACACATCCAGCACGTGAGGTTTCGGAAGGACAAGACACTCTTCGCCATAAAGTGAATTGAATCGCTGCGCCAGGTCTCGAGTGACTTCGATGTGTTGTACCTGGTCCTGACCGACGGGAACGACTTCACTGTCGTACATCAGAATGTCGGCTGCCATCAGCACAGGATATGTAAACAGCCCCGCGTCCGCGGCGATGCCCTTCGACTTTTTGTCTTTGTAGGCGTGGCATTTTTCCAGCAGGTGCATTTGTGTGATCGTCATCAGCAACCACGTGAGTTCTGTGACTTCGGGCACGTCTGACTGACGGAATAACGTTGCTTGTTCCGGTTCGAGTCCCAGCGCCAGCAGATCCAGCGCCGAGTCCTGCACGTTCTGACGCAGCACATCCGCTTCACGCACTGTTGTCAGCGCGTGAAGATCGGCGATGAAGTAGAATGACTGCTCGTTTCCCTGAAGTTGAATGTACTGCCGGATCGCTCCGAAGTAATTGCCCCAGTGAAATCGACCAGTGGGCTGAATGCCGGAAAGAACTTTCATATCAGTGCGATGCGGAATTGTGGAGGAGAGATCTGATAACTGCGATTCGAGATTCTATATTTCAGATCTGAAATCTCAGATCAACTGCAGTTGCTATGTTCGAACAGGAACCGACAGGCTTCCGACCAATTCCTGAATACTGCCAACGCCTTCCTGCTGAAGCACGTCCGCCAGGTCATCGACCAGTGAGTTTGCCAGCCCAGGGTTGTAAAAGTTTGCCGTTCCAATCTGAACCGCAGACGCGCCGGCGACGATGAATTCCATGACGTCGTCGAGACACTGAATCCCACCAACACCAATGATAGGAATCTTAACGGACCCGGCAACCTGCCACACAATGCGGAGGGCGAGAGGTTTGATCGCGGGACCACTGAGTCCTCCCAGAACGTTTCCGAGAACCGGTTGGCGTTTTTTCCAGTCAATGGCCATCCCCTGAAACGTGTTGATCAATGAAACGGCATCAGCACCGGCATCGGCAACGGCCTGAGCAATCGGAATGACGCTGGTCACATTCGGCGTCAGCTTTGCGATCACCGGAAGATCGCCCGCTCCGCAAACGATTTCAACGACTTCAGCGGCAAGCTCCGGATTGGTGCCAAAGTCAACACCACCGGACACGTTGGGGCACGAAATGTTCAGTTCAACGGCAGCGACACCTTCGGCCGCATTCAGGACGTCTGCCATGCGGCGGAATTCGTCATTGGTTTTGGCAGCAATGTTCACAATCACGGACGTGCCGAGACCCGCAAGGTAAGGCAGTTTTTTTGCAACGAATTCGTCAAAACCATCGTTGTCCAGACCAATGGAATTCAACAGACCACTCGCCGTTTCAACGGTTCGAGGCGGCGGGTTGCCAGCTCGCGGCTGCGGCGTGACTGTCTTGGGGATGATCCCTCCCAGCTTCGTAAAGTCGACGAAAGCCGTCATCTCTTTGGCGTACCCAAAGGTTCCGGACGCGACAAGAATCGGATTGGGCAGCGACAGACGGTTCAGCTGGACAGCAAGGGGGTTCATGCGAGCAAAATTGAAGTTGTGGGCGAAATTGACTGAGTCAGGAGGCGAGCATAACAAGCGGAGACGTCACTGACCATTCTTCCGCCATCACCAGGGCAACTCTTTTACCGCGTCAGGCCGATGTGATGGTTGCTGAGACGTTCAAAGCCGTCATCTGTAATCAAGTAGTTGTGCTCAAATCGCATGCCGCCCACCCCTTCGACATACAGCCCGGGTTCGATCGTCACAACGTCGCCCCGCAGCAGTGTGTCGGTGCTTTCGGATACCAGAATCGGAGCTTCCGGGTGTTCCATACCCAGTCCATGTCCGCAGTGATGCGCCAGCGCCGGGTAGCCACGGCCGATGAAGACATCTGATGCAGCGACATAAACATCTTTCCCGGCAACCCCGGATTTCAAAACAGATTCTGCTGCCAGCATTGCATCGCGACAGGCTTCAAACTGCCGAACCTGATCTGCCGTGGGAGTCCCCACCGCCATTGTGTTGGTGAAGTCACTGCGATATCCATTGATGATCACGCTGTAGTCGGCAATAAACAAATCGCCTTCCTGCAGAATATAGCCTGTCGGTAGTCCACCGGCTTTGTGCTGCTTCGCATTGGTCGCGCGGAAGTCACCATAAACCACACACGCGCAACCGGCATTTTTTTGAGCGGCCTGCTGAATCGCAAGGTACACATCAAGTTCGGACACGCCAGGACGAATCATGTCGAACGCGGCTTTGTGTCCTGCATCGCACGCTGCCATGCAGCGTTTCAGCAATTCCACTTCGTCGGTCAGCTTTTGCCGCCGCAACTGACGAACCACATCACCAACAGTTGTTGGATTTGCTGTCGCGATGTCGGCGAAATCCGTACTGGCACAATCGGACACTGCCGCCGCAACCAGCGCTGTGACACCTTCCACTTCTATCAGCCCAGTCGCTCCGCCCCATTCATCGCTGCATTCCCCCAAAGCCTGCGCGATTGCATGGTCCCGGTT
>CAYZYB010000450.1:0-4877 GCA_964481505.1 uncultured Planctomycetaceae bacterium
ATCATGATACGATCGAGAAAGAAGCCGATGATGCCAACAAGAAAGCAGGCGAAGATGATGTTGGCAAAACTGTGCGATGAACCGTTCTGATATTCGTCCCAGACAAACTTGCCAAGACCTTCCGATGACGACAGAGCTTCCGCCGCAATCAAAACCATCCAGCCGACTCCCAGTGAAATTCGCAAACCGGCAAACACCAATGGAAGCGAGGATGGGATCACGATTTTGAACAGCCGAGACCACAGGCCCAGTTTGAGAACTCGAGCGACGTTGAGGTGATCTTCGTCAATTGAAGAAACTCCCAGTGCTGTATTCACAAGAGCTGGCCAGACTGCACACATCGCGACCGTGCAAGCGGAAAAGATAAGCGCCGGATTCACTCCCAGGCCGCCAATCACGGGCAGGTTGTCACAAAGTTCGAACAGCCAAAAACTCTCCGGGTCGGGGAGAAAGAAAGCTCCTACCACGATCTGAAAAATCAGCAGCCAGACGACTGGCGAAACCGGCTTGAAGATAGAAATTATGGGTGTCAAACAAGCCATCACGACTTTGTTAAGCCCACACATAATGCCAACAGGAATGGCAATTACTGCTGCCAGCACAAAGCCGACGAAAACAGTGAACAGACTACGTTTGACCTGCAACCAAATCGTAGCTCGGCGAGGATAAGTCTGCTCAGACATTTTCTGAGCCTTCTCTTCGCCGGAAACAACAGACTTCGCCGCGGCAAGAATTGCAGCCGGCGTTTTTGCGGACTCCAGTTTTCCCAGAGCCGCTGTTGTGGCGGAAGCAGCCTTTTCGACTTTCAGAGATCGGTTGCCGGTTCGCAGATAGTCGAGTCGCTTGCTGAGATGCTGTACTTCGTTGGCTGCCGCGTTGGATTCGAGTTCGGCTAGTTTAATTGCTCGCGGCTTTTCACTGAGTGACTTCAATTCGTCTTTGAGTCGCTTTTCGGCTTCGGATTCAGCATCCTTCTGTTGATTCGAAAGCCGCAGCAGTGCGAGAAGTTCTTCCGCTTTTGTACTTCCTGCAGCCACTTTTTCAGAGAGTGCGGTGGCTGAGGTTTTGCGTTCTGCCTGAGCGGTCTTGTTCGCTGCTTTGAGTTCCGCAAGTTGTTTTTTCAGCGGAGCGATAAGTTCTTCCTGCTTAGCCAGTGCGGTGACTTTGATCTCTTCGAGTTTTTCCTTAAGTGACTCTGATTGCTTCGAACGAGCTTCCATCAGTTTGGTAATGCGAGCAATTTCTTCTTCGCGTTGGGGGCCGGAGAGAGCGAAGTCCCATTCCTTTTCGTTTTCTCGAGTGTTCAGCGTTTGGTTAATGGCCGCAGCCTGCAGAACCTGGCTTGGTGTTGGAACTTCACCGGAATTCGTCTTGTGCCTTGGAGCGATCACGTTCCAAAGAAGCAAGCAACCAAATATAAAGATCACTGGTGTGACGAGAAACTTGACTACTTCTGCTGCCTGCTTTTTCGGTTCTTCACCAAAGACCAGTCGAATGACCGGGTCAAAGACTTTGAAGCCGCTGACATCAATGAACTTCAGCAGGCCGTATTTGAATTTTTCGAGTCTTGATTCTGACATTATCTTGTTAAGTTCGAGTAAAGGCGTGGCCGCCTTTTTGCTTTCCAAAGTAGAGCGACTCTCCGAGTCGCTTAGCGAACGTCTTGCGGCCTGGACGACTCAAAGAGTCGTCCAGCATGAAACAACTGAGGCGTCAAGGACGCTCTACTTGTCTTTGTTGCCGATCGTGTGACTGTTGATGTATTCGATGGGCTTCTTTGCATCGAATTCCACACCGTCGATAAAGTCTTTCGTCGGTGGCTTGTAGCCATCTGAATCCCACGGAACGTCAGCTTCGTCAATATGACCTTCAGCCAAAAGACGTTTGGCCGCGTCCAGATAGATTGCTGGCTTGTATACTTCTTTTGCAGTCTCGGAATACCATTCGGCAGGCTTGGAATCCGGAATTTGTCCCCAGCGTCGCATCTGAGTCAGGAACCAGATACCGTCGCTGTACCACGGATAGCTGCAGTAGTATTTGAAGAAGACGTTGAAGTCCGGCATCTCTCGTTTGTCACTCTTTTGGAAGAAAAAGTAGCCGGTCATTGAGTTCTTAATAACGTCGAAATCGGCTCCCACGTAGTTCGGCTGAGCCAACAGTCGACAGGCTTCTTCACGATTGACGAGCGTGCCATCGTCGTCGGTTTCGTCGAGCCACTTGCCGGCTCGAATAAGTGCTTTCACAACGGCAATATGTGTGTTGGGATTTTCGTCCGCCCATTCTTTCGTGACCCCGAAGACCTTCTCCGGATTGTTCTTCCAGATGTCGTAGTTCGTCGTCACGGGAACGCCAATCCCTTTGGCAACCGCCTGTTGATTCCACGGTTCACCGACGCAGTAGCCAACGATATTGCCGCTTTCCAGAGTTGCCGGCATCTGAGGCGGCGGCGTAACGGAAAGTTCAACCTGAGCGTCTGTAAAGCCTTTGACGTCTTCTGATGTGTACATGCCGGGATGAATTCCAGCAGCGGCAAGCCAGTAGCGAATTTCGTAGTTGTGCGTAGAAACCGGGAACACCATTCCCATAGGCACTTTTTCGCCATCGGCCAGCTTTGCTTCGACGTACGGCTTCAGAGCGTCGGCCTTGATCGGATGCGGGGGTGTTGGCGTGTCCAGAGTTGAATCTGCCTTCACCATCTCTTCCCAAACCGAGTTGGAAACGGTGATGCCGTTACCGTTCAGGTCGAGTGTGTATGCTGTAATGATGTGAGCCTTCGTGCCGAAACCAATCGTCGCGGCAATTGGCTGGCCCGACAACATATGAGCTCCATCCAGTTCACCCGTGATCACGTTGTCGAGCAACTGTTTCCAGTTCGGCTGAGCGATCACTTCAACCTGCAGGCCTTCTTCTTCAAAGAAGCCCTTTTCCTTTGCAACAACGAGCGGTGCACAGTCTGTGAGTTTGATGAAACCAAACTTCAACTCGTCTTTTTCAAGGTCAAGTGGCGGCAGTTCGTCGGCTGAATCTTCAGAGGTAGCAGCGACCATTTCTGTGGAAGCGGGTTCGGCCTCAGTGGCCGGTTCTACTGCAGAAACTTCTTCAGAACCAGTGGATTCAACGGGACCTGAGGAAGGCGTTTCTGATTCCGAACAACCGGCAGCCATGACGGTCGTCAGGCAAGCGAATACGAAACAATGAAACGAAATCTTTAACACGGAACTCTCCGAACACTCAATGACAACAACTCTGGTAAATCTCGCCAAGTGGTTTCATGGTCTTCGCAAAAGGTGTGCCATTGGGGTCATAGACATCAGAGACGTCCTGCCTGCGACGTCTTAAGCAGTTAAAAATACGATTTGCCGTGGGAAACCACGCAAGACGGCCATATCCCCAAACGTATCTCCCACACAAAACCGCTCAAACGCGCCGCAGTGGTGCTCGTGAACTGGGCGTGCGACGTTGGGTGGAAGCCAACTGAGATAGCGGTGCCGGAAAATGTCCGAGGAGCAAAGCATAGCTCAACGCTCAAGTCGCGAAGTTGGGCACTCGGGCGCGAAGTGACGGCAGCAAGATTGCCTGTGCTGTCGCCGCTTCGCAGCTGGCATTGCGCAGTCATTACCCGCTCTGCGGGCTTTCCCCCACAGCCATGTGCCGTCGTGGCTTCGCCGCTGGAAATTCGAAACCGCGACAATCATGCGTGGGGTTGCGAGAACAGCTCCGCTACGCAGCCTGCGCGGCCGCGTCTTTCATTGTGGTTGCCAGAACGCCATAGACGTTTGTCCACGCACTGGCTGTTTCAGGGGTGAAGTCTTCTCCGAGTCCCTGTTCCAGCGTCCACAGCAAGGCGGCTCCGACCGAATCGTAGTGTTCGTCGGAGACCTTATAGTCGACGTGCCGTTTTCCTAACGCCTGAACGGCCGGGACGATTTCACCGAGATCGTTGAGCCCGTTGACACAGACCGCCAAAGTTTGCATGAGCTTCTTTTTCTGTTCGGCCATGACTGCAGGAAAGAGTGTTTTCGTTTCCGGAGCGATTTCGAACAACCGTCCGTAGAACAAATCAGCGGCATTATCGGCAATCGGTTCCACTTTGGCCCACGACAATTGTACAAGTTCGACTTCTTCAGCAGTCACCATGTCTTTGCTTCCTGTTTGTTAATGAATACGGCGCCGAGGCATTGGCAGCGCAGCTCGGCAGAGAAATGATTAAAATTCCGGGCAACTCGTTCGGCCCGGCCGGCGTTCATGACATGTCAGTCGATCGGCACTCGAACAACGACACCGCCCATGACGTCGTCTTTGCCGAAAGTTGGATAGTCGTCACCCTTGTTGGCGTGTTCGTTGTGACACGTCCAGCAGGCTTCTGCGACGGCTTTGTCAGCATACAGTGCCGTGAAGTACTTTTTGCCAGCGAGCTCTTCTTCGGCGTAGAAGTTTTCTCCGGGGTTGTCCGCCAGGAATTTCAGCCCTTCGATTTCAGCCCCTTTGGCCTGGTGCTGAGGGTTCAACGGCCATTGCGAAGTTAACGAATACGTAAATCCGGCTTGCGGGTTTTCGTTCACAATTTCGGCACCCATACGAAACATTTGAGCCGGAAGTGGCAGTGTATGATCTTCATCTTCCCAGTACTCGCTGGGCTTAACGGGAGCTTCCTGCTTTTTCAAACGCGTGACGACATGTGTTGCATAGACGGTTCTGTCCGCCATCATCACAGCGTGCACGGCATCGGAAAATGCCTGAGGACTAATTCCTCCTGCCGATCTCGGAGCGGCAGAGTTCGAGGGCGATTCTGCGGCCGAATCGCCACACCCCGATAACGTCACACTAGTCAATGCGACCAGTGAAAAAGAGAATAGGAGACCGGTTCGAGTTGTGTT
>CAYZYB010000451.1:0-4873 GCA_964481505.1 uncultured Planctomycetaceae bacterium
GTACTCTTTTTTCTTGTTCAGCCAGAATTCGCAACCGGTGTCATCGCCAAAGTGCCACTGGACAATTTCGCGAGTGTGCTGGTCCAGAAGTTCTCTTTGCTGTTTTACTGCTTCGTCAACGCTGCTCACGTTTCAGATCCTGTTCTTTGCCGATTGAAAATGCAAATCCCCAGCAATTTGCTGGCCAATGAAGTTCTACATCGTAGACGCCGCGGCAGCCAAATCAATCGGCTCACAAGCCGCGAACGGCACAATTCTCAAACGATGGACACCTCGGTCGTCTGCAAACAGCTGCGTGTTCCGAAGTCGGGTGGCTGCCTGGCAGCTTGGAGATGTTGGCTGGTACGTTATGGTTCTGAGGGATTTGTCAGCAAAATCATAGTTCTCCGCTGCATCGTGAAGGTAATTTATTGCCTGTTTGGAGAGATTCCCTTACTGTGATTTCAGGGCAAAAATCGCTACGATCTTTGCTTCTATCACAGCTACCAACGCAACGTCTGCGGGCCAAAAGACTTGTCGGCACCTACTCAATATCTGACTTCGCTAACGCTCCTCGCGAAGGTCGGCGCCAATGACGCCGATGCCTGGCAGCGATTCGTAAAGCTGTACGGCCCGCTTGTGTATAGCTGGGCACGCAACGCCAAAGTTCAGCCGGCTGATGTCCTGGACATTGGGCAGGAAGTTTTTCGTGTTGTTGCGAAGAAGATTTCGACATTCGAATCAGGGCGAAAGTCAGGTGCGGGATTTCGATCGTGGTTATGGGGCATCACTCGGCTGCGAATTCTGGAACATTTCAGAGTTTCCAGTGTGCAGGAAGCAGGGCAAGGCGGTACCGCTGCCCACGAACGAATTCAACTGCTCGAACAACAGCAGGAAGAGCCGAAGAGCATCAATGGCAACACATCACAGCAGTTGGTTCTGCAAACTGCGATAGAAATTCTACGGGCGGAATCCAAACCGACGACGTGGCAGGCTTTTTGGCGGATGGCGGTGGACGGACAATCGGCTGCGGATGTTGGGCAGGAATTGGGTATGGCTCCTCGGGCAGTGCGTCAGGCAAAATACCGGGTGACTCGCAAACTCCGCGAATTGATCGAAGACAATCAGTTGGACTTTTCAACGATTTTTGAAAATTCGTTGGAATAGTAGTCTGTGTTCTTTTGCCCGTGTTTTATTGAGCGAACTCGATCTTACGGGGCCGAAGTTGTCGTCTCTCGCTGAGTTTTTGCCCATTCTCCCGGTCCTCGCGTGGCGCTGTTACGGATAACAAACGGGGAGTTGTGTTTCGTCGCATCAGCAGGAAGCCTGTGCGTGCTGCTGATGCGATCGATCGACATCTATTTTTTGAGGCTATGCAGTTCTGTGATTCTGATACGTTGTCATCACAAATCTCAGTGCAGAAACGTTTCTGCGAGTCCTCAATCGGTCAATCTGAGTGACACGGTTTCGGAATAATTGGTATGTCAGTTCCCTCATGTCCATCATTGGAGTTGCTTCGCGACTGTGCGATTGGCAACCTGCCTGATCGCGAGGCAGATGAGGTACTTGATCATCTCGACACATGTACTAAGTGTGAACAGTTTTTTTCCGCCATCCGTGTGCCTGATGCAATTCGGTCGTTCAACGAACAGGACGATTTTCGCAGAGAGCCTGAGTGCAGTCGGTTGGTCGATTTGCTGTCTGGCGACTCGCCAAGTTTGCCTTTGGATCGAACGGACCAGGACCTTTCCGGCAGTCAGATTCGTGACTACCAGTTGATTCGACAACTGGGCCGTGGTGGCATGGGCACCGTCTACCTGGCTCGTCACAAAAGGCTGAATAAGTTGGTGGCGATTAAGCTTGTACCCGAACATTCGCATGAAGACCCGACTGCCGTTGCGCGGTTTGAACGAGAAATGCAGGCCGTTGGTTTGCTCGATCATCGTAACGTCGTTGGTGCATTGGATGCTGGTGATACCGACGGGATGTACTTCCTGACGATGGAGCTCATTGACGGCATCGACCTGTCTCGTCTGACCCGAGGGAAAAAACAGCTGTCGATCCCGGACGTGTGCGAGATTGCCTGTCAGGTCGCAAACGGAATGCAGTACGCTCACGATCAGGGACTGATTCATCGTGACATCAAGCCGTCCAATCTGATGCTCGCGCGGGAACCGGAAGGAATTTCCGTCAAGATACTGGACCTCGGACTGGCGACGATGCCGGAAACGTCGGACAGCGTCACATCTTTGACTGATCAACAGTTTCTGCTGGGAACGCTGGAATACATGGCACCGGAACAGTGCGATTCTCCAAAGGATCTCGACTACCGCGCTGACATCTATTCTCTGGGTGTGACTCTTTATCGATTGCTGACAGGGAGCGTCCCGTTTTCCGGTCCCGACTATCGCAAACCGGCTCGCAGATTGTTCGCGCTGACGAACCTTGATGCTCCGAGAATCTCGACTCACCGAAACGACCTTCCCGAACCACTGAAGCAACTTGTTGACAGCATGCTGGCTCGCGATCCAGCTGCACGCCCGCAAAGTATGAAGGATGTGGCCGCCATTCTGTCGCAATTTTCCGAAGGTGCGGACCTTGCGGAACTACTTGTTCCGCTTCCGGCACTTGACGGGAACGACGAACAAACTGTTCGCTCCGATTCTTCGCAGGCATCACCGTCACTGGTAGATACGTCACCGACCGCTGCCCGCACCGCCATTCAATGGAAAGCCGAATCGAATAGCACCGATCAGCGTAGCGCCGTATCCAAAGTCAGCGATCACTCAGGCCGGCGACGTACAGGCTTGGTTGCATTAGCGGCTGCAATTCCCGCTATCCTTCTGGCGTCGGTCTTTTGGATCACAACAGATGTCGGACGAATTCGCGTGGAAAGCGCTGATGGCATCGAACTGACTTTAGAAGTTCTGCGAGACGGTGAACCGATCGAAGGTTTTCAAGTCACTCAAACGCAACAGGAAACAACCTTTGGAACAGGGCTGTACGTCTTTCGACTTCCTCGCGGAACGGACGACAGCATTCGAATTCGAGACCATTCGTTTTATCTCAAACGCAACGGACGGAAGGTTGTAAAAATCGAACGTATTCCAGACGCACAACAACCGCCACTCGACGTCGCCGGCACTGCAGCGTCGACAAACCCTCTTGGCTGGCATTGGAATGAACCCGTGCACCTTGGCAAGGAGATCAATTCTGAATGGAAGGACGATCAGCCGACAATGTCGACTGATGGCCTCACGATGATATTCGGTTCCTATTGCACTCCCCGGTTTTCCGGCGAAGGCGACCGAGACCTTTGGATAACGACACGTGACGATGTGAATTCGCCCTGGAAAGATGTTGCCAACATCGGCTCTGTGATCAATTCGTCAATGAAGGAAATGCATCCGTCACTGCACAGTGAATCCGATTTTCTGGCTTTTGCTTCGAATCGGGGTGGAGGCGTTGGTGATGTGGATCTTTGGTATTCGATTCGTGATCCGGAATCCGAAGAATGGAGTCGCCCCATCAACATGGGACCAAAGGTTAACAGCGCGAACGCGGATAGCCATCCGGAAATTTCTTCTGACGGATTGACTCTTTATTTTACATCGACGCGACACGGAGCTGCGGGCAAACAGGACATCTGGATGTGCCAGCGCGACACAATCGACGATCCGTGGAAGGCAGCAGAACGACTGCTCAAGCCGATCAATACGGCGTTCATTGACAGTGACCCCGCACTTTCCGGAGATCAACTGACACTGCTGTTCACCTCAGATCGCCCCGGAGGTTTCGGAGGAAAAGACCTTTGGGCTTCAACACGTTCTACAGCCGCAGCGCCGTGGGACGCTCCATTTAATCTGGGCCCAGCTATCAACACCCCGAACGACGAAGCGCATGCAGCGTTCTTTCCGGACGGCAAATCTGTTGTGTTCAGCAGCACACGCGACGGCGGCCTGGGCGAAACAGATTTGTGGAGAGCCCAACGGGTGGCTGAAGCAATCGCTGAGTCCACTCCTGCGGATCCATTTCCTGTCCCAAAACCGCAGCCGGAAGGCGCAGCACCGGCTCTGCCTGCACTGCCATTCGACGCTGCTGCCGCGGCACAGCATCAGCAGGCGTGGGCCAATCACTGGAAGGTACCAGTAGATTTTGAGAACAGCATCGGCATGAAATTTCGGTTGATACCGCCCGGCGAATTTCTGATGGGGGCGACCAAGCAGGAATTTGACGCCGCCGTCGAACAGATCAGTCATCGCCGCCCCACTTCAATGAACATGGCCATCGAACATGACATGATTCACAGCGAGCATCCACAGAAACGCGTGCGAATCACACAGCCGTTCTATCTTGCTTCCACCGAAGTGACTGAAGAACAGTTTGATGAAATCGTAGGGCGAGTGAATCCGCCGTTTAACATCCAGGGACCACAGCATGCGGTCGGCTTGATTTCGTGGACACGAGCCGCTTTGTTCTGCAACAAATTAAGCCGTCGTGAAGGCCTGCCGGAACGTTACGAAGTTCAGGGGCGCGGCGCAAAGATCCTGCCAACAACCGGAGGATACCGGCTGCCAACAGAAGCGGAATGGGAATTCTCCTGCCGAGCCGGTGCAATAACACCGTACCCGTTCGGCGACGATCCCGCGTTACTTGAGCGTTACGCATGGTCACAAATGCTTCCGAAAACGCCCGGAAAGAAACTGCTGTCAAACGAAGTCCGGCAAAAGAAACCCAACGCATTCGGACTCTACGACTTACTCGGAAACTGTTGGGAATGGTGTGAGGACAGTAGCCAAGCGCCTCTGGTGACGGCGGAGCTGTTAGTTGATCCGCTGATAGACGATGGCCACCAACAAAAATACCGCATGGCAAGAGGTGGATTTTCCAGCAG
>CAYZYB010000452.1:0-4871 GCA_964481505.1 uncultured Planctomycetaceae bacterium
TGCTGGCACCGGGAACTCTGCAATTCTCTCATCCTGTGCATCCAACGAGTGGGCCACGACATGGTCGTAAAGCAATCGGTCCTCAGAGTTTGCAGCAGTGATCTGAGTGGCGAACTTCTCCCGAGTTTCCTCAACTTCTCGATTCATGCCTTTCGATCGTCTTTGCACATTCACTGCCTGCTTAGGACGAAACAGCGAACGCCTGTATTTTGTCATTCACAAGTGTCGCAGTTGCATTCAGAAATCTATCAGTCTGTTCAATGACACCAACGATCGAAAAACGGCCCAACTCAGCAATCGCATCTTCCGCTCGGCCGTTTTCTGCAATTGATTTCGTTTGGAAATTTCGTCGCGACTCCACCTCGAGCCATTCCTCAAAGTCGCGAGGATCCTTCAGGAAGCGATGACCGAAATGGAAGAAATCTGAAACGTATCGGCGTTCAGGATCTCGGAACAACGTGATGTAGTCGACATCAGGCTCCACAGATTCGAGGTTCGAATTGATCCGGACAGTATGTCCGCTGATGCTTGTCAAAACAGGGTTTAGAAGCTTCAGACGCTTCAGGTCTCTTCCACCGAACAGCATTGAATCGCTGGATATCGGAATGGCGTCGACGTGTCCCAGTCCGAACGTCTGGCGAAGACTATGTAGAAGATAGGTCCCGGCACATTTTTCAATGTGGCAGAATACAAGAAGTGACACGTTCTGAATTTCTTTCCAGATGAAGATAGGACATGAGGCCAAACAGGTTAGCGACAAACCCAAAGCCACACGCAATCACTGCGGACCAGCCGATTCCAGCGAGTCCGTACGGTTGGATTGAGTAATAGCAACAGACCGAAAGGAGAATTGTTGATACCAATTGCAGGCCGAAGAGGTACTTGAACTTTCGCATTGCCCGAAGACCGGCTCCAAGGATCAGCCCCAGCGTGCGTAGCATCGACGCTGCAAACAGAAGCGTCAGGACATAGCCGCCACGCCTGAACTCTTCTTTAAAAAGGAATGCCAAAATATCACCTCCCGCAAAGTAGACCGTAGCGACAGCGACAAAACCTCCGGCCAGGAAGATCAGGAATACGGTTGTCATCGTCTTGACGAGTTGATGATACTGGTTGTTCGCATGATTCTTTGCGAGCCGCGGAATGATGGAGTTGATAATGGAGGCTGCAATCGTTTGCGTCACGAGAGCCAGGTATCCGGCGGCGGCGAAGACTCCAAGTTCAAGGTTGCCGAGATGCCAGCCAACGAAGTATCGCGGGATATTTGAATCAAGCGAAAGCAATCCTGTCGCCAGCCCAAGGGGCAATGCTGTAATCACAAGTTTGCGTACAGATTGAAAATCCGCTTGTCCGTTGCTGCGTAGTTCATCCGGGGACAGAGACCTGATCGCGTAACGGTCATGAAGCAGTAAAACAGAGAGGAATCCGATTGGTATAAACCAGATGCTGATCGATAGATCAATTGTCGTTAATAAAATGAGTGAAAATGGAATCAGAGTCGCAAGCCCTCTGAGGATCAAAGACCTTGCCGTTAGGTGCATCAGCTCTTCGCGTTGCCAGACTCCCACCAAAAGTTCACTAATTGATTCAATGGCTTTGCCCAAAGCGATTGCAGCGAAAACAGTCACTTCGAATGCCGGTGGACGCGTGATTGCAAGCCATATCGCAATCAGAATCAGCGAAAAACAACTTGTGCACGCCCTAAGAGAAAAATAGGTGGTGAATCCCAGACTGCGTTCTGTGTCCGTCGCAAAGACAAGACGAAGCTGCAGGTTCAGGAACATCAGAATTGGGGCTGAAACAGCCATTCCGAATGCATAGATCCCGACGCCTTCCGCATCGCAGATTCTTGCGATTGCAACCAGTATCCCGAGTTGACATGCTTTGTAGACGACCTGCCCCAGCATCAGCCAGGCCGCATTGGTCTTGAGACGCGGCTTGTTCATTCAGGAACCACAGCTTCTTTCGCGACGTCAGTGAGCGACTTGCCGACCAGATTTTCGATTGCAAAAATCACTCTCTTCCGATCCGCGTCTGTGGTACCAATCAATTCTTGGAAAGCAACTTCGTCAAACGGGATTTGAAATTCACGCGGATACGCTGCTCGCACTCGTGGATGCGGTGTAGGCAGAGTTGCTTCATCATCAAAGTAAAGCTCCTCATAGAGTTTTTCGCCAGGACGTATGCCTGTAAATGTGACACCAATGCTTCCGGCGGGAAGGCCGCTTAGACTTATCAGGTCCGTTGCAAGGTCCACAATCTTGATAGGTTCGCCCATGTCAAGTACATAGATTTCCCCTCCACTACACATTGCTGCTGACTGAACAACAAGCTGCGATGCTTCCGGTATCGACATAAAGTACCGAGTCATGCGAGGGTCCGTCACTGTGATTGGCCCACCAGACCGGATCTGGTCCTGGAAGCGTGGGACGACACTTCCTGCGCTGCCAAGTACATTTCCAAACCGTACAGTCGCGAATTTCGTTTTGCTGGTTTGAGCAAATTCGTAAACCACACGTTCCGCCAGTTGTTTCGTTGCCCCCATAACACTTGTTGGGTTAACTGCCTTGTCGCTGCTGACCATTACAAAATGGGAAGCTTCAAACTGATTGGCCATTGACGCGACAACTTGCGTCCCCAACACGTTGTTTTTGACGGACTCGCCAGGATGCAATTCCATCAGTGGAACGTGTTTGTGAGCGGCGGCATGAAATACAATTTCAGGCTTATGAGATTCGAACAGATTCCGCATCCGCGGTTCATCGGTGATATCTCCGATTTCCTGATGCAAAATGATATCAGAGCTGGCCGCTGCTTCTAAAATGTCGTGATAGATTGTGTAGATCCGGTTCTCACCGCGTCCCAGCAGAATCAGTTCGGCAGGCTTAAATCGCAGAAGCTGACGGCAGATTTCCGAACCGATACTGCCTCCAGCACCAGTCACCAATACCCGCTTGCCAGCAATCAAAGCTTCGACTTCAGTGGTGTCCAATTCTACTGGAGTACGTTTTAACAGGTCGTTGATGTCCAACTCCCGCAGCGGAATTTGCTCTGTACCTGACATTGCGTCTTCAAACCGCGGCAGGACGCTCACTTTGATATCTGCATCATTGCATTTGCTGATCAGATCTCTCAGCAGGACACCATCGAGAGTTCCTGCCAAAACCAGCAGATTCTTTGCGTGTGCTTTCTTTGCAATCGCTGCAATATCATCGACGTGTCCAAGCACCGAGACTCCGCCAAGAATTGCCTTTCGTCGATACTCATAAGTAATCGCCAGCAAGCCAACAACTCGAAATGAAATCGATTGGTTCGAATTAATCTGCGCCGCCAGTTGTCCAATGGAATGATCGGTTCCCACAAGTAAGGCAGGAACTGCATGATGGCGTTTGGCACCGATCGCTTCGTCAGCGAATCGCCATGTGCTTCGTAGCCCGCCTACGACAAGAATGGTGAAGACGGTGTCGAGGACTATGCTTAAACGCGGAATCTGGCCGGCAAGTGGCAACAGAAAATAGTCCATGAATGCCACGACGACCATTGACGCAACGGACACTTTCAATAGCGCCTGCAGGTCTGCAAACGTGACGTATCTCCACCAACCGTGAAAGTGGTTGCCAAAATAGAACACAAGAATCTTAGTCACCACCACAGGCCCAACTGTGGCGAAAATGAATGCAATGCGCCCATTCGTCACTTCAAAGTTGAACCGAGCCAAGTAGGCGGTGGCGTAGATCAGCGAAAACAACGCGGCATGTAATGCCAACAGAAGCGGCACACGGAACGCCGGGTGGAGCAACGAACGTGGAACACTTTGTGGGTGCTGAGACGGATTCATATCTAACTGCGGATTAGTCCGCCAACTCAAGGATTTGGGATCCGGTGTTTGGGTCACGGTCACGGTGCTTCGAAACAGACTGGTCCAACAAACCTCTGCTGCTCCAAAGACCGTTTGAGCCCACGCGTTTTAAAGCAAAAGTCCGCGCGGACTCCGTCCCCCTGGGTGACACAAGGATTTCCTCGCACCACCATTAAATGATTAATTCACGTACATCGTGTAGAACAAATGAGGCCCG
The DNA here is from genome assembly GCA_964481505.1 of uncultured Planctomycetaceae bacterium. GTDB lineage: Bacteria > Planctomycetota > Planctomycetia > Planctomycetales > Planctomycetaceae > Fuerstiella. Next base: position 4,077 of record CAYZYB010000452.1, read on the forward strand.
GAACACGCTTTATGAAAAGGCTAAAAGGAGCCTTAGGCGAAAGCAATTTTATTCTGGTTTATGCGATCGTTGGCCAACTAAAAGTGGCCAGCGTAAAGAAGAAAAAGGCCTTGCCGACCGATGTTCACAGTCGCAACAAAATGCAGCACGGCAGGCAATCAGCAGTACCCGGCGGCTGAGAAGCGGAGCGATCCGTAAGGCCGTCGATCTCGTATCAGACGGACACCGCTTGTTTCTTCACCGAGCTTTCAGGTTCTTCCGGTTCGGCGTCGGTGTAGTAGCTGCCATATTTTCCACCGGTGTTGTAGGCATAGCCGTTTTTATCCGCTTTGTTTCGATACCCATAATGGTTCCGATCAACACCAAACCCATTCACGACGATCCCGATTATTGGCACGTTGTGTTCTTTCAGGATCTGTCGAGTTCGGACGGCGGCCTGTCGACCGTGCTTGACAACGCGTAGGGCCATGATGACCCCATCTACAGACTCTGAAACTACCGCTGCATCGGAGACAGCCAGCACGGGGGGCGTGTCAATGATGACGAAATCGAATTGCTCAGCATACAACTGCAACAGATCCTTGAATTCAATACTTCCGAGTAACTCTGAAGGGCTTCCTGGCCTCCGCCCCGACGGAACGACAGAGAGTTTTTCTTGTGCTGTCTCGCGAATCGCATCACTCGGTTCAAGATCTCCGGAAAGCACTTCCGACAAACCTGGCACACGATCAACTCGAATCAACTCAGCAATTCTTGGCCGCCGCAGGTCTGCATCAATCAGCAGGGTCCTTCGAC
>CAYZYB010000453.1:0-4869 GCA_964481505.1 uncultured Planctomycetaceae bacterium
GTGTAAGGGATCCATCCCCACAAAAAGATCTCAGGAACCTGCCCGACTTCATACCATCGAATCATCGGGAACCACGGTGAACCTATCGAAGATTGAACAACCTGCCGCAGACCACTGATTTCAAGCAGACCAATGAGCAAAGTGAATCCAAGCAGCACGAAAACACCTGCCGCAAACCGCGAAAGAAACTGCTGTTTACGAGTGAGTCCTCGAGTATGCAGCCAGGCAGCCACGCCGGTTGAGTCGCTGCAAATTCGTGCTGGCAGAAAAACACCGGCGATTGTAATCAGCACGTGAAGCCACTGAGTAACGCCATAGTGCCGCGTCGACCACAAAGGGCTGCGAATAGGGTCGCTCTGCAGCAGCGTGGCCGCAAGAACGAGCATCATGGCGAGCATCAACTCCAGCTTCATTCTGGAGATAAGGAATCGACTTAAAGGAAAACTCATGGGGTTGCTCCGATGGTTGGTTCCATTTTCTGGCTGCTTAGTTCCACGAAGATATCTTCCAGATTCATGTGTTCGACTCGGATGTCGTCGCCAAACGTTTCCGTCAATGCGGGACGCATGCTGTCCACGTATCCTTCGACAATCAGACTGGTTTCACCGCGGACCGTGTGTTGTCCGAGAATACGCATGTCAGAAAACGCGGCGTTTTGTTTGTCATCGATATCGACGGAAAAGCGCAGCCTGCGCATGCGTCCCTTCAGGCTTTCAAGATCGCTGGAATGAAAAATGGTTCCCTGCCGCATCATCGCGATTTGATCCACGATGCGTTCTACGTCGTGCAGAAGGTGAGAAGAAATCAAAATCGTTTGATTGTGGTCAACAGCCGCGGCCAAAAGCATGTCCAGACACTGGCGGCGAAAAATGGCGTCCAGGCCCGATAGAGGTTCATCCAGAATCAGCAGGTCCGCACTCTGACAAACAGCCTGCAAAAGAATGGCTCGTCGCTTTTGCCCGAGCGACAGGTGAGAAAACCGTTCCTTCGGATTGATATCGAATTCCGCAGTCAGCTGCGTGGCCAGTTCGGAGTTCCAGCGCGGAAAGAACTGACGATTGAGCTGAATCACTTCGTTCAGACACATTCGCCCTGGAAATTCCATGCGGTCCGAAACGTAGGCCACATTTTGCAGCATTGTGGCGTCGTGGTTGCGAGGATTCCGGCCCAGAACTTCCACTGTGCCGCTGTCCGGATACAGGTGTCCCATCAGTATTCGAATCAGCGTGGTCTTACCGGCTCCGTTTGTGCCAAGCAAACCAAAGATTGATCCTCGGGGGACTTCCAGGTCAAGATCGTCCACTGCCTGAACTTTTCCGAACCGCCTGCTCAGATTGTTTACTGATATCAACGCGTCGCTCATGAATCGTCCTTTGGAATTTTTTCGATTTCAGTGGCGATCAGCTTTTGAATGGCCTCCTGATTCATTCCCAGCCTCACGGCCTCAGAAAGCATTCGCCGAATCAACTCACGCACCTGTTTTCGTGCGTCGGCACGATTGGTCGCAACAGACTCCGTCGATACAAACGCACCTTGCCCCTGTCGAAGCACGATGACTCGTTCTGCGGAAAGTTCACCGTAGATTCGAGTGGTTGTGGTTGGGTTGACTTTCAACTGTTTGGAAAGATCCCTCACGGAAGGCAGTTTTTGTCCGGGCTGAAGTTTGCCCGACGCAACCATCCATTTGATCTGGGCGACAACCTGCCTGGTGACCGGTTCGCCGCTATTGAAATTCACCTGAATCAGCACAAAACCACCTCAATGCAGGTATTGACACTTCGACACCCACTGTATGATGTAATGTCATACAGTGCAACAGTGTGTGCAGGAGATTCTGAAGAATGTCAATATTCCGGAAGCTACGGTCTTGTTTACTCGCTTGAGACCTTGTTCATCTGCGGGTCTCCGACAGCCAGAAGCGTCCAGGCCTCGTTCCGCAGCAGGGCGGCACGTATTAATGAGTCACGCAAACGGCTTCCGGAAACTCAGGGTCACGCCTCAAAGCCTGGCGACGTAGATTGATCGTGGCACGATTTATCAACAGGCCTTACACCGGATCCGCACCAGCGATCGCCTTACCATTCCGGTTCGGCGTCCTCGACACCTTTGCGGACCAGCTTTTTGGCGGTGGTGGCGATCTTTTTGGCGTTGGCTTGCTGGTCGTTTCCGAGCTGTGAGAGACGTACTTTCTTTAGCGTTTGAAGTGCTGCATTGGGGCGGCGGTGATGCGTGAGCAACAGTTGAGCGAGGCGAACTCGAGCCCACGCGCAATCGTCCGGGAAACGTTCGATGAATTCTTCGATATAGATTTCCGCGTCGTCCGGCATGTTGGATTTCAGCAATCCCGTCGCCAGTTTGCGAAGACGTTTTTCGGTGAGCGTTGAATCAGAATCTTTCATCCGCAGGTCAAACATCTTTTCTGAAGCGGTGATCACATCGCCGTCGTCGATGAGCGTATTGATCTTATCGAATAACCGGTTGCTCTTCGCTTTGCTGCTGTTGTCCGGAGCTTCATTCTTCACTGCGACATCTTTGTTGCCAAACATGACTTCCGGATCAGCATGACTACCAACAGTTGTGCTTGAGTCGGCGAATCGCCCATAGTTGCCGGACATCACGCGGAACAAGTCCCAATTCTCACAGTCCACCCAGCCCTTTTTCAGCATCAGCACGCCAGCTGCCAGCCCAAACATCGCTCCCGACAAATGCAGGGCGGGGGTACTCATGGATCCGCCGTGAAATAAACTCCATGACACGATTTCCCACAGCAGGTACCAGATCGAAAACCACATCAGCGTAATTTCGAACACGCCAAGGCGAAAGAACACCAGCACCCAAAAGAAGTAGAAGATCTTGAGCTCGTTCTTTGGAGCCCAAACCATCGTGATAGCCATCAGCCCCATGATGGCGGACGAAGCTCCGAGTGCGCCGCCTTCCCCCCATGGCAGCATGATGACCTGAACAAATGCGGCCTGTATAATTCCGATGGCCATGTACAGACCAAGCATGCGGTACCAGCCAATCTTCCCTTCGACCACGACGCCAAAGCTCCACAGAAAGATCATGTTGCCTACGATGTGTCCCACGCTTCCGTGAGAGAACATTGTGGTCACCCACTCAATCGGATTGATGTGCCCCCATTCCAAAATCCACGGCAGCGTGGTTTCCGGGTCACCGAAGCCTGTGGCTGCAAAGCACGCAACGTTAACAACGATCAATCCAACCGTGGTGTACGGAAGGTGATAGATCGGAGCGTCGGTGCCGGTGGGAATTGCAAAAAACATAGTGTGGATTGAGCCGCAGTCGGTGAGACAGAGGATAGCTCTCAGGGAGACACGTAAAGCCACGTGCAGGCTACACGGAACAAGGCATGCAGCACAATGGTGGGCGTGGGACGTCGAGCTCAATGCTGAGATTTCGATACAGCAGCCGCGTCAGTCGTTGCATTCATGACTGATCACGAGCCTCGACGTTGTGTGGGGTAACAAATTGTTGCATTTAGAATAGGCGGCCGGGGCTGGACTGAGCCTGCGAAGGAAACCCCGGGGGCGATTGTGCCTCGCTCCAACGCTGGCCACCCTCTCCAACGTCGCAACTTTCTGCGGCGACACCCCCGCGATACTGACAGAAACTCATTCGTGAGCACACCGCTCTGAAAGCAGTTTTGCAACGGCACGGAAAATGTCGCACGAGAGATTCGGCGTTGGGTGAGGAACGGATGATGGCGTTGATTGCTCAGAAGAGACTTTTCGAATAACCTAAGGATATGAATATTCAAAGAAAAACAGGCGTTCTGCTGCTGCTTTTCGCAGTGGGGATTATCGCTGGCTGCGGCGATTCTTCCTCAACGACCGTACCCGAAACAGGGATCACGAAAAACAGCGGGAACGATCGAATTCGAGTGGTTTGCACGACAAACATCATCAAGGATCTTGTTCGGCAGATCGGCGGTGACCGTGTTGAAGTGACAGCGATCATGGACGGCCCAGGCATCGATCCACACACTTACACCCCGGCACCGCGCGACACAAATGCACTGACGGCGGCCGATTTGGTTGTGTATTCGGGCCTGCATCTGGAAGGGCAGTTCGATGATGCACTGGAAAGCCTCGAACACCGCGGCATCCCCGTGATCTGTGTGACGGAAGGACTGCGGAAGGAAGAACCGAGCCGCCTGATTCAAACAGAAGACGGCGCCGCCGATCCGCATGTGTGGTTCGATCCGGAACTGTGGGCTTCGTGCGGCGAATGGCTGGCTCAGGAATTGACCAGTCACGATTCTGAGGGCAGCGAAGACTATTCGTCAGCGGGAAAGGCGTTTTCCGAATCGCTGTTGAAGACAAAAACAGAAGGGGCCACGCTGCTGTCGTCGATCCCGGAAGACCGGCGAGTATTAGTGACGGCCCACGATGCATTTGAGTACTTTGCCCGCGCCTTTGACTTCAAGGTTGAAGCCGTCCAGGGGATTTCCACCGACAGCGAACCAGGACTGAACCGGATCAATGCTCTGATCGATCTGCTGGTGGAGAAAAAGATCTCAGCCGTGTTTACAGAACAGAGCGTTTCGGACAAAAACATCAAAGCGCTGGTCGCTCGCTGCAAAGCACGAGGACACGATCTGGCGATCGGCGCCAAGCTGTTTTCTGACACGGCAGGCGCAGAAGGGACGCCGGAAGAAACACTCCGCGGTGCCCTGCTGCATAATATCAACAAAATTGCGGAAGCTCTGAAGGGTTCGGAAGAAACTGCACCGAAATCCGGCACAGCCGCAACTGATAAAGCACAGGTGGCGGAGTGACTTCAGTAGCTTCTGCATCAGCAGAAAATGGCCCGGCGATTCTGGACATTCACGACATGACGGTGGCGTAT
>CAYZYB010000454.1:0-4861 GCA_964481505.1 uncultured Planctomycetaceae bacterium
GGCAATCTTGCGGCTGGTGCAATGCTCACCTGGAACCAGTCCACGCATACAGACTTCAGTGGTCCGGCTCCAGTGGCAAACACCGGACCGCTGCTTCCGGATAAAATCGCGGATCGTCTGAAGATGCCAATCTACGTGGACTTCCGTCGAGACCCGCTGCAGGGAGCCATGGCTTACATTTCGGAAGAAATTAAAACGCCAATTACCATTAACGGCGATGCGTTAAAGCTGTCCGGCATGACCCAGAATATGGCTCAAACGTATAACCTGGGCAATGTACCGGCGTTGAAGGCGCTCGACGCAATCCTTGGCAACCCTGACTACAAGGGCGCGTTGGTGATCGTTGTGGACGAAGAATCAAAGAGCATACAGCTGACCACACGGCCCGTGGCCGAAGAAGCCGGGCTGCCGATCTACGACACCAAACAGTAGCGGAACTGTTGTTTGCTCGGAGAGATCTGCGGCGACGTGACGAAGGGGCAGTGCGTTACGAAGAACTGCGATGCGTCATGGGTGAGGATTCGCAACTGCATCACAATTGCCGGGCAGTTCACACTATCCCGGTGCCGACGTGGCCTGAATGATCAGGGCGAACGTGGTAAAGGCGCCCATAAAAAACGAAATGCACAGCCCGATGTATGCCAGGGCTTTGGGATGTCCGTGAATCGATCCGTACAGGCACAGGAACAGCGAAATCATCGTTAGAACAGCACCAAGCACAATCAGGCCTGTGATGAGCCACATTTGCCACGCGCCGGGCTGCAGTTTCATCGCTTGCCCTGTTGCTGACAACCAGGTGACGAAAGCCATCCAGCAGCCATGCACTGCGAGTTGCAGCAGGCTCAGAATGAAGCCAACGAAGCCGAACCGATTCTTTTTGACCTGTTGAAGAAAAGGCTCGTCCGTGTTGTCAATTCCCGCGGCGCGCGGTTCCGAAGTTCGAACGTACGGCGACGGTTTTGATTTTGCCTTCGCCTTCGCTCGGTTCTTTGACTTTTTCTTTGACGTCACAGCTGTTCCAGGATTTCCTGATCGGTAGGAAAACGATCTGTCTCGCTTTTGCTGTAGATCAGTTTTCCGTCGACTTCAACGTCAAAGACGCCGCCTTTGCTCTGAATGAGCTCAGCATCGACGCCTGTAGCTTCTTTAATGGCGGCCGCCAAACTGGTGGCCTGAGGTGTATAGTCTCACATGACGCAGAATGTGATTCGAATATTCACAATGATTCCTTTGCTGTAGCGATCGTTTATCGTCCGGTCGTATGTCCGGCAATTATAGGCGTTTTTCGCTCAATTCAACAGCGACGGCCGCGGCGGCTTTTCTCTTTTACAAGATGCCTGCCCTAAAATCCGCCGACGACGAGTGGGAGGACCAATAGTGGGGCCAGCAGCCAGGCGAAGGATGTGGCGACGGGACGCATAGAACCGTTGGTGTTGAGATTGCTAAGGATACACTGCGAACAGGTCCAGGCGAGTGTAGACAGCAGCGCTGACAGCGCCATGCCGGAGGCGCCGTAGGCGGTGCACAGCGGGATGATGGCGGACGCCTGGACGATCAACGCGATAACGTATGAAATTGTTCCAACCTTGATCTGCTTCTTTGACAGCAGAAGCTGGAATTCGATCTGCCCGATACCTCTGACAAGCACTCGACACATCAGCACCAGAAAGATTAGCTGTGCGCCCAGGTAGCGGTCGTCGTAGAGAACTCGGATCACCAGCGGGGCGAGACAGATTCCGCAGGCGAAAGCGGGAACGATCCAGCGGGCGAGCGTGTTCATGAGTTCTCGGTGAGCAGTCTCGCGGGCAGTGTCGTTTTCAAGTCGGCTTAGCATCGAATAATGCACATCGCAACAGCGATAGATGAGTGCTTCGGATACGGCGGCCAGGTTCCATGCGACGGCGTAGAGTCCCATTTCGGTTTCAGACAGTAGCTTTAAGCCGAGCAGTCGGTCGAGATTCATCCACAGCGCCATGATCAACGTGTTGAGCATGATCTGTATACCGAACGACCAGAGATCGCGCGTGACTTCGGGCGATCTCGGTCCGGGTAGACGTGGGCAAAGCAGATAAGAAACGACGATACCGGTGACGGCCCCCGCCACGGTGCCGGCCACAATCGCCCAGACAGAGGGGAAGTAGCACGCAAAGAGGACGCTTACGAGCGTGCCACCGATTGTCATGCTGACTTCATCGAAGAAGATGAAGCGGTAGTTCAGTTGCCGTTTCAACGACGGCATACCGGGACTGCGAAGGCTCATCAAAGCCGGCCGCAGCGCGAGCACTGCCAGCACGGCGAATAGTTCTGGCTTGTTGTAGAAGATCGACATCGGCCATGCGGCGGCGACCGCAACGGCGCTGAGCCCCCAGCCTCGAAACGCTCCAAGCCACCAGCCTGTATTCAGGACGTCATCGTCATCGCCTCGTTCGTGTCGAATGATGGCGGGTTGAATGCCAAGGTCTGAAAGCCATTCCAGCGTCGTCAGGAACGCCAGGGCAGTGCCAATAAGCGCGAAGGCGTCCGGAGCGAGCAGGCGAGTCAGCAACAGGTTGCTGCCGAGTCGAAGGATGAGTCCGGAAATCTGCGAAACACCGGTCCAGCCCAAAGACGAAACACCACGGCGACCTTCGCCGCTGAACTTCGCTGCAATTTTTGAGAGAAAGGGCGGCACGACGGGAGCTTTCGGCTGTGGGGATCTGCCTGTTTTCGTGGCAAGCTTTGTATTTGACGACAGCTAGCTGGACGACACGGTTTCTTTTGTGTTCGATGCCGCTGTCATCCGATCAGACTTAACCATCTCGTCGATGAATTCGTCCGGGCTGTTCGAGACTTCCTGTTCTGTTTCAGGATCCATGATGCGCGGTGCGGACTTTCGCGTGGCGAATGGAGTCTTGCTGAACAGCCGTCGTTTTAATTCTGTGAATTGCCAGTTGTGCAGATACCTGCGGAATTCCGGGTCGTCGTACCGTTGGGCTCGACTGACCCATGAGCTAATGTATCCAGCCAACAGGCATAGACCGCCGAGGATGTATGGCCGTTCCAGCATCCTGTAGAAGGTAATTCCCAGCATGTAGAGCGGGTGTGATCCCATGAAATATTGGCCACGCCCCCATCTGCGCCGGCCGGTGTATACGCTTCGGAAAGACGATCCCATCATGCGAAGGTGGATGATGCGAAGTTCAGGTTCGTCGTAGCTGCGAGCTTCCCAGCCGAGCATGCGACAGCGGTGACAGTCAATGCCGTCCCACATGACTTCACGAACAAAGCCACCGATCGCCTGGAAGCATTCGCGCCGAAACAACTTGCACACGCCATGCGAAAATTGATCGCCGCTGCGTTCAAAAACCAGCTTTCCGTTGACGGGCACCCAGCACTTACCGCTGGCGGTTCCCAGTTTGGGATTTTGTTCGAACCGATCCATCAGAATCTGAAAGTAGTCTGGTTTGATTTCGATGTCGGCATCCATCTTGGTGACGAAGTCGAATTCTTCGATGTTCTGTGAATCCAGACCGACGTAAAACGCTTCGACAACACCCGGGCCAACGCGGCGCTGTGTGCCTGCGGGACGGTGAATGACCGAAATCCAGTCGTGCCTGGCAGCTGCGGCATCAGCGAGTTCTGCCGTGTTGTCGCTGCTGCCATCGTCAACAATCACCCATCGCGCAGGACGACAGGTTTGTTGTTCCAGGCTATGGATCGTCTTCTCAATGAATTCCGCTTCGTCTTTCGCCGCGGTAATGATCAGAATCCGGGGTTGGGCTTTAGCAGTCATGGATGCAACTTCGGAATGGTGGGGCTTTAACAGTTCGTTTAGAATTTAGCACGCAGATGCTCACGTGGCTGAGCAAATGTCGGCCTCCGTGTAGGGGCCAGTAGCCGCTGCGTTTGCTGGACGAGCAACACGGTTTTTCTGGGGGAAACCCAGTACTTTGCGGTAGATGTCCCAGGTTTGTTCTGCTTTGCGATTCCAAGTGAATTGCCGCACAACCTTGTCGATTGCCTTGCCGCCCATGCGTTCTGCAAGGCTCGCATTCGTTGCAAGCCGTTCCATCGCTGCAATCAGGTTTGTTATCAGAGTTTCTCTCTCTGTCAGCGGCAGCAGAACGCCGGAATCGTCGTCGACGAGTTCGGAAGGTCCGCCGTGATTCACCACAATGGAAGGCAGACCACTGGCCATAGCTTCGAGAACTACACCACCGCCGAATTCTCGCAGGCTTGGAAAAGCGAATGCCTGTGACTGTCGAAGTCGCTCGGCGACGTCTTTCTGATCCATCCATCCAGCAAATGTCACGGATTCGGAGAGTCCACTTTGATTCGTTTGGCGTTCGAGGTTCTCGCGCTGCGGGCCATCACCAATGATTTCCAGGTGGCAGCTTCGTAGGATTGGCGATTCTGCCATCGCTTCCAGAACCATGTCGATGCCTTTGTAGGGAACCAGACGGCCAACGGTGACAAAGCGAAACTTTCCCTGAGGTGGCGTCCAGGCGTCGGCAATTTCAAATCGTTCGGGGTCGATGCCGTTCTCCGGCATGTAAAAACTATGTCCGGCAAAGTCATCCGGGACTTCTGTTTCTGTGTGGCGACTACCGCTGACAACGCCAGCCAGCGAACGATAAGTTGATCGGTAGTACGGAAGGTGGCGGTACGCCTTTCGTACCGGAGCCAACCATTCTTTTTCTTTTTTGTGGAGGTGTGGAAACTGCTTTGGCCACGGCAAACCGCCGTTTAGCGGGCCGATCAACATGGGAACGTCGGTTAGAGTTGCCAGCGGGCTGGGCAGCGTGGGAGAGACCGGTGTTACGCGATGAATAAGATCAAACTCACCGGCTTCAAAACGTGTTTGGAATTGTCGGTACAGTGC
>CAYZYB010000455.1:0-4854 GCA_964481505.1 uncultured Planctomycetaceae bacterium
GGCCATTTGCAACGGTAATGGATTCCAATCGTGGTTCGGTCTGCAGGCTCTTCACGCCATTCTGGTCCGTCAACTCTACTGTTGCGTCCACGGTCGTTGACCACATTTCCCATGTGTCGAGCACGCCTAAAGCGGGAAGAACGTTTACCCACACAAGCCACATCGCCGTTGCACACATCAACGCCAATCCGGAATCAATGAATCTCTGTGTTTGCTCCCCGATCTCTTCTAAATCGACTTCCTCTTCCACCAATGTCGGTTTTGGAACGTCTACCGAAGACGTCAGCTCACTCCGTTCTTCCAACAACGCCTGGCGTTTCTGACGTGCATGCTCGATTCTCAACTTGCGATCATTGACCACAAACCATCGAATCAAAAATGAGCGAAGAACCAGCGAGCCGATTACGACCCAGATTGAAACGTGCAGTCTCCAGCTGAGTTCATAGGCTGTGTAGTAATACCCTGCGATGGCAAGCGCCGCCAACGCCAGGGGAATACCCACGATCACGGCATACGACAACCATCGTACTCGATATGCCCAGCCCTCCCTGTGCGCTGCAAAATAGTCTCGTGCGATTCCGTTTTTCGGGTGAGCGATTTTCAACAAAAACCAGGCGAGCACCAACAAAGACACCACAAACAACAACCGCTCCAACGCATCTCGCCCCTGCAGATTTTCGCAGGCGTGCAATGTCGCCGCTGCGAAAAGCAGCGGCAGAAACGCGAGCATCATTGTGTGAATCTGAGAACGCAGCAACTTGACGGAATGAACCGGCCAGCCAAAATGTGCCAGACCCAGTCCTCCACGACGGCACAGCGTCCTCAGCAGGGTTAGAGTGATAAACCCAAATGCCAACGACATGAGCCCGCGTCCAACGGCGAGGGCAAACGGAGAAGCGGATACATCCGACAGCAATCGCCAACTCAGAAACGCCGGCGGAACCGCCCATACAACAGCAATTAAACCTGTCAGAACGGCTGCTCTTGTGGTCGGCGCAAACTTGCGGCACGAACCCCGCGCTGCAATCGTTCCGATTTCCTGAAGGTTGCTCCGGAATCGCGACTGAACCACAAACAGTACTGCCACCAGAATCGAAATCAGAAAATAGAGCCCAGGAAGTGCCTTCGCATCCGCCCACAACGTTCGCCCAACTTCGCTCCAGTTGCCGGGAGACACGAACCACGCAGCTGTTGTCGCGATTTCGGTGGCGTCTTCAGCTGCAGGCAAACGGTTACTGCGAATCCACAGCACCAGTTCCTGTATAAACGTTCGAAACTCCTCCACTTCCCGAACGCGTTCCTGATCAGTAGCGTCGATTTCCAGCAGACGATTAAAGTACTCATCATGACTGGCCTGCAAAGCCATCAATGTTGATGAACGATCGGCTGTCAGTCTTAGTTCGATTTGATTTGCCGCCGACAGACTCCGCTGCGACTGAAGGGCATTCCGCCTGGCGTTGACTGAAGTTGCTCTGCCTTCAAAGTCGAGTCGTCGTAGCTCGAGGTCTCGCATCGTTTCCTGGCGAACCCTGCACTTTTGTCGGAGCACAGCTGTGTCGTCGAGTGTTCGCAGGAGCCGCCGCAGCTCAAGACCGATCGCGCCGCTTAAGCCGACGCGATCGAGTGTTTTGTCGATTCGCGTCTTTGTCGCACGCAGAGTGTCCAGCTTTGCCTGCGTGGCCGACAGCTCTTTGGCTGCCAGCGTGAGAGAGTTCGTCGCGGTGACATTCTCCTCCGCCAATTCCGCAGTTTCTAAGGCGATTTCCAGATCACTGGTGCTGCTCAGAGAACCGTCGAACAGCTCGCTCGAGATTCCAGGATTGGCGTACGGAGATGGAATCGGGTTTCCTGCCGCGAAGTCCGTCAGTTGTAGCGCGATATATTTCGCGTCGTCGCTGCGTTTGTCGGTGATGAGCTGCCTTAACTGCTCAACTTCTCTTGTCAGCCGATCAAGCTGTCTTCTTTGCTGTTGAAGCTGAAGTCCCGGAAGATCGGCCGCCTTTGCGGCATCGTAGAACGAAAGTTCCGCCTGGTGAGCGGGCCCTTCTGCCTGAACTTCTCGCAGCCGAGCGAAGTATAAAGCGCGACGCACTTTCGTGGTCAATGGAGACTCTTCCGCAGGCGCAGCCGCTTCCAGCTCCTCCTCAATCTCGGCCTGCCGCTTCGCCTGCGTTGCCTGGTCGCCGACGATGGATGCTCGGCGCTCCGATCGCCGCTGGGGTTCTGCTTCAAGCGTTTCCAGGGAAAGCTGAGCTTCCTGCAGTTGAGGTTGCCGCCTGGCCAAAGCGGCGGCAAGTTCCGCAAGCGTGCGGTACTCATCAATATCGTCGGCTTGCTCGTCGAGGGGCGTTTCCAGGTCCGCTCGGAGTTCTTCGACTCGGCCCGGAATTTCGGTGATCCTTTGTTGGTCTGCGGGAGCCTGCGTTTCCATTTTCAACGCTCGGCTGAGTGCGTCGGAGGCTTTCTGTATGGTGGTCAGCAAACGCTGTTCTTGCTCCTCGACCAGTTCCGCACTACCCTGAACCTCATGCTTTAGTTCCTCCAGAGCCTCTGCAGAAACGCCTTGCGTGGTTGCAGCGGTTTTGTTGAGGCCCTTTATGGGAGGCGGTCCCTGACCGTTCGAAGCGGCGCAGAGCAGCGGACTGAGGAGAATGCTGATGCAAAGGCGAAGCGTGAGCCGTGTGCGTGAAGTGTTCATGTCGTCGTTTTGCCGGAAACCTTCACAACATGTTATGGTCATAATCAAGTGCGGGATTTACCAAAGTCGCGTCGTTTCGCAAATAGTGAAACACGACGGCTCGCCGAGCACGCGGACTGGTATTGCTGGAAGACTGATGCCACGTGTTGCCGTGATGAAACGACACTCCCCCTGCAGGGACCGGAGCCGGCGGCCAGAACCAGGTATGCCGTAGCAGATTGTAGCATTTGAAATGGGTGGCCGGGGTTGGACTGAGCCTGCGAAGGAAACCCCGGAGTTTCGCTCGTACCTTACTCCAGCCCCAGCCCCTCTCTCTGCAACTTCGCAACATTATGCAACGCCCCCTCAGATCAATCCGCACGGTCAGCGTTGCATTAAGGTCATCGAGGCCGAAGTAAAAGTCATCCTGATGCATGCTTCGGCCTACCAACGTTCATGGCAGTTTGCACAACCGGATTCCGATAGGCGTCGATCTTCTTTGGCAGATCGATGAACGCCGTCTTGGCTGCCATCGCTATCAACATCAACAGCCCGATGCCCGCAAACCCGATTGTGATCGGGCCGTTTACATGTTCCCCCATGACGTCTTTCGAACTCGTAAGCCACAACAGCACCGCGGCCACAAGCGGGGCTGCAACAACCGTCGTCGCTTGCGCCGCGATAATGGTGGGAGTTCGGTCGAAGTCAAAGACCAGCACGGCGACGCCGACAGACATTCCGGCTAGCAACGCAGCGGTTGTCATCAGTTTTGGACCGCGGTCTTCGGCACTGCTGCCCAGCCCAAGTGCATCCGCCGCCATAAACCCTCCAATCATCGAATTCACAAGGAACGAGGAATATGCAGCTGAGAATAATCCCAGACAAAAGATCACTTTTGCGCTGGTGCCAAACGTCGATTCCAATGCCCTTGCAACCGCGACCGGGTTCTTCAGTTCGACCGCCGCTTTTCCGTAAAAGGCTGCAGCCGCAGTCGACATCAGCATCAACGTGATCAAGAACATAATGCCAGACCCAACGCGTGCGTCGACGAGTCCATTCCTGAGATCTTCATGTTTCCATCCCTTCTGGCGAACCAGATACGCTTGGTAGAAAGCGGCCGTGATGACAAACGTCGTGCCGATGAGCCCGAGCACCGTGAGGCCGTCGCCGGATTCCCCGGTTGATGGAATAAAGCCTCTGGCCATTCCAACCACATCCGGCTTCAACGCGACCAGATTCACTGCGAAGCTCACCAGCATCAACGCCACAAAGGCTGTCATCACGCGTTCCAAAACCTTGTACATATCCTTAAACAGAAACAAAAACGATATCGCCAGCAGGTTGAAGCCGACGATGAGCGCCGCCACGACATTGCGGTCGGGCACGAAAGCTTCGAACGCTGCGGCAACGCCAATGTTGTTGCCCGACTGGAAAGCAGCGGATATGAAAAAGACACCGATACCGACGGCAACCGCCAGCCAGTTGCCCGCCTTCTTTCGAATCAAGTCGCACGGCGCGTCCACCGCCACCGCGCCAAGTTTTGCTCCCAGCGTCATATACACCAACATAAAAGCGACGGATACAACGACCACCCACAGCATCGCGTAACCGTCCGTGGCGCCGATTTTGGAACTGGTCATAATGCTTCCCGGACCGATCACAACACATGCCGTAATCAAGCCGGGACCGATTCGTTTGTACCACGGGCCAGCCCCCGAAGACTCGTCGGTGGTAACTGGCTCCGGAGACGAAGCGGCAGAATCAGAACTCATAGAACGCCTCACTGTGCAGGTACTGCGATTGTGAACGTTCAGAGTGTCCACGAATTCCCGCGCAGCTGCAATTGAACGCTGCTTATCGCAGCGAATCGGATTCTGCAGCGGCGGTTCGGCTGAGCGTACTGGCGCTTGGTTGCAAATCTGCCCGCTTCCACACCTGCCACATTTTGTTCTTCACGGCTGCTTCAACCCAGTTTGGAGAATGTTCCAGCCATCTCGTATCGCGATCGCTGTTTAACACCAAAACCTCGATGGCATCCGGCAACAGCGTCGGCTCAATACTGTTGTCCAGAATCGCCCAATGCAGATCTTTCTGCCGCTGAACGTAATCGGGCGTGTTGAACTTGTGACACAGCCACGGCCTTACCGGAACGTACGTCGGCAACAGGTAACCAAAGT
>CAYZYB010000456.1:0-4842 GCA_964481505.1 uncultured Planctomycetaceae bacterium
CTTCAAAAGTGGGCATGGTGCGGCGTGTGCGCGGGCCGGTGCAAGAACTTGTCTTTTGCTGACAATTGATCAGCCTGTCGCCTGGCTTGAAGGCTGTGGATCACATTATATTCCCCGGCAGCGAGTTCGGGAGTTGCTGATTCGAGGGAATGATTTCAGCCTCTGAAAATCGCTTCTGAAAGAAATGTCGTAACAAATCTGCAGTCTAAGAATGGTGATTCCGTGAATAACGAAGCACTTTTAAAACTAATACTCGAAATCGTAGGCGGACTGGGCCTGTTTCTTCTGGGCATGAAAAACATGTCTGACGGTATGCAGGCCGTTGCTGGTCCGAGTCTGCGTCGAATGATTGGTTCGGTCACCAACAACAGGTTTATGGCAACCACTGTTGGTGTGATTGTGACGTGTGTTGTGCAATCGAGTTCAGTCACAACGGTGATGGTGATCGGATTCGTTAATAGTGGGCTGATGCAGCTTTCGCAGGCCATCGGTGTCATTATGGGCGCGAACATCGGAACAACGATTACAGGCTGGATTCTTGTTCTGAAGATCGGCAAGTACGGTCTACCGCTATTGGGCGGATCTGCATTCGTTTACCTGTTCGCGAAGAGTGACCGCTGGCGGTTCTGGGCCATGGCATTGATGGGTGTGGGGATGGTGTTCTTCGGCCTGGAGATCATGAAAGACGCCTGCTCGATCATTAAAGAAACGCCGGTATTCAGCGAGTGGTTCAGGAAATTCAACGCAGACACCTACACGGGGGTTCTCCAGTGTGCACTCGCCGGATGTATCCTGACGACGCTGGTTCAGTCATCGTCAGCGACACTTGGAATTACGATTTCTCTGGCCAGCCAGGGAGTCATTTCCTTCGAAACAGCCGCGGCACTTGTCCTTGGTGAAAATATTGGCACGACAATTACCGCCTTCCTGGCATCTTTGGGGGCGACAACCATCGCTCGCCGAGCAGCCTATTTTCATGTTATCTTTAATTTAGTGGGCGTCCTTTGGATCACAATGATCTTTCAGTGGTACATCGGTCAGATCCAGAATTTCACTCCCGGTGACGTTGACACCGTGCAAACAACCACTGCCATCTCTTATGAATCCATCCCGTCGGATGATGCGAATGAGCAACAAGGAGAACTGTTTGCGGAACTGAATTCAGTCACTATCGCTGTCTCCGAACAGGAAACAGTGAAGGACGTTGTTTCGGATTCCGAAATTGCGAACTGGGAAGTCACGACGGAAGGCGGCAAGCAGGTGCTGGCAGTCGAATTCGCCCAACCCGCCACCAGCTCAGTGGAGGTCCGTGTTGTCACAGAACGCATGGAGGATGTTGCCCCGGGCCGACTGACCAGTCTGTTAGAGAACGACAAATTTGATGCCGAAATCGGCAAGGGCAGTCAGGCTTATCCGAAACGGTCCGCCGCGATTGCGATGACACACACAGTATTCAACATTGTGAATACACTGTTGTTTTTGCCGTTTGTGTCCGTCTTCGTGGTGGTGTTGAGTCGCCTTGTTCCGTCAAAAGACTTCAAGGAGAAGCCAAAGCTAACCGACCTCGATATCCGCATGCTGGAAACACCAACGATCGCGATCGAACAATCGCGGCGTGAGATCGAACGCATGGGCATCGGCTGTGCGAAGATGCTGGAGTGGCTCGGAGAATTACGCGACCAGGATGAACCAGACAAAGTTCTCGCCGACCGATTAAAACAGCGAGAGCAGATTCTGGATTCGATGCAGGATGAAATGGCTGAGTTCGTAACCCGCCTTCTTTCAGGGAGTGTGCCTCACGCCGTTGCAGATGAAGCGCGGCAGCAGCTGCGAATGACGGACGAATATGAATCGGTGAGCGACTATATTGCTGATCTCGATAAATTCGACCGCAAACTTCGCCGTGACGGCCATCGCTTCACGCCGGAACAACGCGAAGCGCTGAGTTCTCTGCACGGTCTTGTCACTGAGTATCTGGCCGCCGTTAATGAGGGGCAGGCACAGGGCAATCCGGAAGTGTTGACAAAAACGGATGCGACATCACAGCGGGTGAAAAGCGAAATCAAGCATCATCGCCGCCGGCATCTGGAGGAACTGTCCAATGGTGCCATTCCGCCGGTGGTCAGTGTTGCCTGGCTGGCCTCCCTCAATGCTTACTCACGTGTGCGAGACCACGTTCACAATATCGCCGAAGCCGTTTCCGGCGATAAGTAGCGGAAGGTAGAGCGACTCACTGAGTATCCGAGTCGCCTATCCATTGTTCTCTGTGGCCTGCTCGACTTACGTTGTGAGTCGTGCAGGCAACATTAAAGCGACGGTGTGGCGCCAACACAGACTGCCGAATCTCTCAGCAGTTTGTAGTCTTGCTCGTCGGTCAGTTGTGTAACCTGCCGTTTGCCTGATTTCCGATGTCACGCGCTGGAGCTGGGTGATTTTGGCAGGCCGCAATCCTCCCCTGCGGGTGTGGTAGCAGATTGTTGCCTTTGAATCGGGTGGCCGGGGTTGGACTGAGCTTGCGAAGGAAACCCCGGAGTTTCATTCGTGTCTCGCTCCAACCCCGGCCATCCTTTCCACCTTCGCCACTTTCTGCGACGACACCCGTCCCCACGAAGCGATCTGGAATAGATCGACAGTTTCTCAGCAAGCTTCACTTTACGATCAAGCGCTATCACGAAGCTGGCGTTAACGTGTCCCGTGTCGCATGTCGCATGTCGCCGCAATCACCGTCGACGCGACGTCTCATTCGGCGATGGCGGCCAGACCGATTCGGACCGTTGATTCTCTAAAGCAGCGATTCCAGAAGCAGGCGTAGTTTGCGAAGTTCCAGCAGACGATCTTCGCCGTCCATGGTTCGCGGCAGCAGGTCGACACTCAGCGTGCGATCGTATTCTTCTTTCTGCAGCGATGCCAGAATGCGGTTGTAGTCGACATCGCCGAGGCCGCCGGGAACCTGCAGTTCTGTCAGCGACGTGTCTCGCAACTGCACATGACTGACACTCGGGTAAACGACTTCGAAGTCGATACTCCCCTTCGTCGTGCATGTGAAGTAACTGGGGTCCAGAGTGACTCCCAGGCCTTTGACAGACTGGCAAAGTTCCATGGCCGTATGTGGGTCTTCTGTCAGGAGCCCGGTCCTGGTAAGAATCCCAAGTCGAATTCCTTCTTCCAGACAAAGCCGATTGCGTTCGCGCAGTCGGTCGATTTCTGAATTGAAGGGAGTTCCCAGTGGAGATGCCAGGATCGTGATCTGAGCGACCCGAAGTTGCTTCGCGAAGTTCACGATCGTAGTGAACTCAGAAAGGGAAACTTCATCTTCCAGGAAAATGGCGACGGGACTAAGCCGGCTGGATTCACGAAAGCTGGAAACGACCGAATCGACGTTGTCCGAGATTTGCGCCAGAGTTAGCTGTTCGTATTCGCTGTTGATCCAGATCTCAGTCTTGTCGAATCCCAGGTGCTGCAACTGCCCGCAGGCCGCAGCAAGAGACATATCCCACAGACTTCGCGTCGATGCCGCGACTTGCACTGTACTACTCCCTTAGACAATCAAAATGACGGAAACGGCCGCCAACCAGTCTCTGCGACGGCTTAGCAGCAAAAAACGGCGGATATCGGCCTACCTGATTCTGAGGACCGAAACGTCCATCAATCAGCCGTCGTTGCCGCAGAAACATAATCAGACTGGCAAAAGTCTCGCTAATCAGGCTGGAATGTATTTGTGATGACCGGTTTCCGCAAGACCGCTCAAACTTCCTGTTTCAACATCTGGAGGAAATGGAGGGTTTTTGCATGTTTCACCGGTTGCTCTGCCGATAACGATAACAGCGAGGATGGAATTGTCCTCATTTGCCCGAAAATCCGGCCGCAAGTCGACGGTTTTACGGAGCGACGAAGATTTCAGACGGTCGGTTGAGAAGGGGATTGATCATGAAGATGAAAACAACACTGCTGCTGCTTTCGGGGGCGATTGGAATGTGCCTGTCCGGCTGTGCTGCAACCTCTCCCGTGATGCGCGGCCAAAGCTTTGACGGCGGCTATGGCATGATGGGAGACTGCCAATCCTGCGATGCAGGTTACGGTGGAGACGTCTTTGGGCAGGAAATTGATATCACGAATATGAAACGTCGTGAGCTTCGAAAGCTGGGGATCGACAAGCCAGGCCGAAATCGCAACGCTCACGCCGCAGCGCCTGCTGACCAGTGCCTGAACGTGCCCTTCCATCCGGTTCACAGAAACTTTCACACGTACGACGTACCGAATGGACTGTCGTATCCTGAAGAACAAACGGCAACTGCCGCTGTGCAGTATCCTTACTACACCTTCCGCGGCCCGACCGACTTTTTCATGCAGTAGGTCTGGCACCGCGAGAGTTTGACAATCCCTCGAAAGAAGCGTTCGGCATTCAACCAGAGCCGAGCGTTTCTTTCTTTTTGCGCGCTCTACTACTGCGAACCGCGTCGCTGACGATGCAGGTTCGAAACGGGTTGCGAACGACGCTCTCACAAAACTTCAGCAGCGACGTTTGGCAAGAACAGCGAAATGCGGCATGTACCTGGTCGGCAGTTCGCCAATGTGATACAGGCCAACCAGCTTGAGAGCATCGTCGCGATCTGCGTTGTGTTTGACGCTCTTCTACCGCCACACTTCTCCACGGGGATTTTCGACGACGTAGTTGACTTCCATCACGTCACGCATGCCCGCCACCGTACACATTTCGAACACCACGATGTCCGGAGACACCAGCGTGATCAACCTGCGAAACTGGTGCGGATCAGAATTCACCGTGTGAAACTGCTGCTCCGCATCCGGTGCTGTGAACAAACAAGCCACGCTCTTGAATTT
>CAYZYB010000457.1:0-4822 GCA_964481505.1 uncultured Planctomycetaceae bacterium
GCTTTCAAAAATTTGCGGCGACTGGAACCTTCAACGAATGCGTTTGCCATAAAGCCATCTTCCGAAACATGCCGACGCCAGAGAGTTTGGCAGACGATACGATCGAACCCGATGCATAACAACCCGAGGCTTAACATCGGGAAGAATACTGCTACAGCAAAATACAGCCTCACCAATAAAAAAACGCCCTCCTTCGAATCAGGCAGGGCGTCTCAAAATTCTGGATCGTTGCAGAAAACTACTTCTTCGAGATGCGAAGTTTGTTGTCGTCTGTGGCAGGTTCATCTTTCGTTGGTTCTTCAGAAAGTTCATCGCCTTGTTCTTCAGCTGGCGGCGCGTCTTCTGTTTCTTCTTCCTTTTTGGCGACTTGAGTTTTCTTTGACTCCATCGCGTCCTGCTTCATCTTCTGAATCTCAATCTTCGCGGCCTTCATTTCCTCTTCCGCTTTGGTTCGAGCGGCCACCATTTTTTCGACCCGCTTTTTCAGCTTTTGGTTGGAAGCCTTCAGCGAATCGCGTTCTTCAGCAGTTTGTTTCAGATTGGTTTTCACCAACGCCATTTCCTGTTGAACCTTCTTAGCAGCAGCTTCACCGGCCTGCTTCACTTTGGCCATTTCTTCAGCGGCCGCTTTGCGAGCCGCCTCTGCCCGGTTGGCTCGATTCTTTTGATTTGACGCAACTTTCGATTGCTGCCCCAACTGCTCGCGAAGAGCTGCCAGTTCTTTCTGTAAAGAAGCCACTTGTGTGGCAGACTCTTCTTTCAGAACTGCGATTTCCTGTTTTGCGGCCTCAAGTTCTGACTGAACGGTCGTCAGTTCCTGTTCCAGACCATCCGCTTCGACGGCTCGATGCAGTGCTGTCCAGTGAGTCATGACTTCGCGAATCTCACCGGTCTTTGTCATGAACAGCTTGGTTGTTGGACCGGAACCATACGAAATGGTTTCTGTAGGACCACAACCGCAGGACGAAGTTGCACTAACGGTAGTCGACGAGCTGCATACCGGGACAATAGGTGCTGAACAAACCGGCTGAGGACAGCAAGTGGTGGTGGTTGGACAACATCGGTCGGCCGATGCCATCGAACAGACAAGAGCGAGTGATGTGAACGTGAGAATACGCATGTCGTTTCCGTTTCGGACCATGAAAATGGAAGGTTTCGTGAGGCTCGGATCGCTCATGAAATGGAGCGAATGGTGGGGAAGATGGAACCTCTGGCGATTGTGCGGGGAGTATAATACCAATTCCACAACATTTCTGCGTTGCACTTCGATTCCGTGGCCAAGTCTCCGGAAACTCTCAAATTTCCCGTATTTGCCACGCGAAACCGACATCACGATTGGGAGGAGTTGTCGTAATTCAGCTTCTGCAAACCGCCGCAAATCTCGAACAACATCTGGACCCGCCTTATTCTTTCGCTAGACTTCGCGCGAACTTTCCCATGTGGCAACGATCGCGCAAACGATCTGCTTCAAGACCCCGCCCCGCCTGCGAACCCCATGACTTGTGATTTCCGGAACGAGGCCGAGGTGCCGAGCGACTCAAACGCCGCTGCCGAACTGCAGAAGCGTGTGGGAGTCTTCGACTCGTTTCTCAACCGTGGAAGAATCGGCTGGCAGACGGACCGCCCATTTCTGAAGACATTGGGTACGGGAGGCCAGGGAACAGTGCTCCTGACCGAACGTCGGGGTGCTGGACTGTTCCGCATGCCGGTCGCGTTGAAGTTCTTTTCGCCGAGTCAGTTCAAGACCGTGGCAAAGTACGAAACGGAAATGCTGCGACTCACCGAAGTCGCTTCGATGGTTGCTCGAATTCAGGACGACCATCTCGTCGACGTGCACACGTTCATCGAAAACGACGGTATCTTCTATCTGGAGATGGAATGGATCGACGGCTACGACCTGCTGCACATTCTGCGACGAGACACTCTGGAAATCGTGCAGGACGCGGTCACTCAGAGACGATGGCAGCGACTGAACGACGAGATCGTAACTACCGGTGAAGTCGATTGCCGACTTCAACCCGGCATGGCGGTCGCGATTTTACGCGAATGCATGTCGGGCGTTTCGGCGCTGCATCGAGAAGGCGTGATCCATTGTGACTTGAAACCGTCGAACGTCATGGTCAAACGCACGGGGCAGGTGAAACTGATTGATATTGGATCAGCGTTTTGGGAAGGCTGCCTGCCGGAAGGCCAACCCTGCACGATGGAGTACGCAGCAACTGAAGTCCTTGCCGGATATCGAGCCACTCAGCAATCCGATCTGGCCAGCCTGGGATACATGCTGCTGGAAATGCTGACCGGTTCGAAACCATTCGCCGGCTTGAAGTATTCGGACCTTTTGGAAGCCAAGAATAATCTTCTCGACCGACTTCCAGGTATGTTGCCGGCAGACACATTCCCGCTCGCCGACCGACTGATTCCGCTGTTGCGGAAACTTGTCGACCCCGATCCTAAGAAACGCTTTGCCACAGCAGAAGAAGCCGAACTGTCAGACGATGGTGCAGCAGGGTTTCTGCGTGAACTGGTGCTCAGCGAACGTTCGCAGGAATACGCCAGCGAACTGCGCCAATGGATCGCCGAAATGGAAACCGATTTAATGCAGCAGAGCATCTCAATGGGTGGAGCCTCAAGTGGCACGACCCGAATTGTGCCACCGCCATCGGTAACAACACGGCTCCCGACGCGGAAAACCTCCGGCGATTCCTCCTGCGACTTTGAGATGTAGATCGCAGCGACAACACCGCAAATCTGACCGACATCAATCAATGCGGTGCAGGAAAGCAGTGCCTGCACCACCACGAAGGCAATGTTGCTCCGTCTGAAAATGCGCTTGCCGGATCATGGTCAAACTTGCATACTGATGCAGGAGCAGGTGAGGCCCCTTTCGAATTACAGTCCCGGACATCAACACGATCCGGCATCTTTTCTCAGACAAAACCGGTCATGCCAGCGCCCAGCGAACTGACGGGCTTTCACGCTCAGCTTCGTCAGCATTTTGAATTTCTTTACCCCGACGCAAATGCAGACATGCTGGTCGGGAAGGCTGTGTCGATCTTTGACGGGTACGAACAGCGCATACCGCTGCCAATTGACGATCTGTGGTCCGAAGCCGACTGCCTTCTCATTACTTACGGCGACTCAATTTTCCAGGCCGGTGAGAAGCCGCTCAAAACGCTGAATCGTTTTCTGGACGACTACATCCAGGACGCCTGCTCAAGTCTTCACATTCTGCCATTTTGCCCGTTCAGTTCTGACGACGGTTTTTCGGTCATCGACTACACCGCGGTTAACGAAGAACTTGGAAACTGGCAGGACATCGCTGCCTTCAGTAATCGCTACCGGCTGATGGCCGATCTTGTCATCAATCACATTTCCGCCGAAAGCGAATGGTTCCGAAACTACTGCCAGGGCCAATCGCCTGGTAATTCTTATTTCGTCGAAGTCCATGCCGGCGACGATCTTTCGCTGGTCGTTCGGCCGCGAGCCAGCCCGCTGTTGCGGCCGACAGAAACCCCCGACGGCGTCAAACACGTCTGGTGTACGTTCAGTCACGACCAAATCGATTTGAACTTTGGCAACCCGATGGTGTTGATGGAGTTTCTGCAGATCATTCGCCTGTACCTGGAACGAGGCGTACGAATCTTTCGTCTGGATGCCATTGGTTTTTTGTGGAAAGAAGTCGGCACAAGCAGCATTCACCTGCCGCAAACGCATGAAGTCGTCAAGCTGATTCGCAGCGTCGCGGATTTTTTCGCGCCCGGCACAGTGCTGATTACGGAAACCAACGTCCCAAACCACGAAAATCTGTCATACTTCGGCAACAGAAACGAAGCTCACGTCATCTACAACTTCAGTCTCGCCCCGCTGCTCGTCCATTCGCTGCTGACGGGAAAGACCGACTATCTGAACCGATGGATGATGAGCATGCCGCCAGCGCCGCAGGGATGCACCTACCTGAACTTTACTGCTTCACACGACGGTATTGGAATGCGCCCCGCGGAAGGCCTGTTGTCGGACGAAGAGCAACTGCAGATGGTGGAAACAGTACGTCAATTTGGTGGACATATCTCAACACGTCGTGGTGGTGACGGCGCCGAACATGTTTACGAACTCAACATTTCACTTTTCGACGCCATGAAAGGAACAGTGGCTGGCGAAGACAAATGGCAGATCCCGCGCTTTATCTGCTCGCAAACAGTGATGTTGGGCCTCGAAGGAATTCCGGCCTTCTATATCCACAGCCTCCTGGCAACGCCCAACAACCACGAGGGCGTCCAACGTGACGGACACAATCGTTCGATCAACCGCCGGCGCTGGAATTGGGACGAACTGCAAACACGATTGAACGACGAAACAAATCCCCAACGGCAGGTGCTCGACGAACTCACTCGACGAATGCACATTCGCCGTCAACAACCGGCCTTTCACCCCAATGCCACGCAGTTCACGCTACAGCTGTCTAAGCCGTTCTTTGCGTTCTGGAGACAAAGTCACGATCGCACCCAGAGCATCTTTTGCGTAAACAACATGACCAGTGAACCTCAGGAACTGAGGTTGTCGGATTTGAATCTCATTCTGCTTGATTCGTGGACCGATCTCATTGCCGCACAACCACTCGAAGAGCTGACCACTACGATTACCGTCGAACCGTATCAGTGTCTCTGGCTGACAAATCAAGCTCGAGGCGATTAGCGAACGCGGACTCCATTCAACTAAGTATTGTCCGCCTCAACCGCGCCAAGAATCCGGTCGAAAACATCCGGCAGTGCGCTTTTCACGCGAGACCAGTTGTGAATAAACGGCGCTTCATCCGGTCGACTCA
>CAYZYB010000458.1:0-4812 GCA_964481505.1 uncultured Planctomycetaceae bacterium
CTGCGGTGTCGTCCGGACACACTGCCGATCATGGGTTGCCGAGCGTCCATGGCCAGGCCGGAAAGGCGGGCGATAACGCCGGGATCTATAAAATCACGCATGGAGTTTTCTTAAAGCGAAAAGCCGGAGGCGGAAAGTGGCGGGACGGACCGTCGTGCTATCCCGCCCATTGTTTCCGAATTCAGTTCGTCAACCAGGCGACGGACGATTTCGCTGCTGTTGATGCCTTCGGATTCTGCGTTGAATGTTGTGAGCACGCGGTGGCTGAGCACCGGCTGAGCGACTTCCATCACGTCTTCCAGTCGCACCATGTAGCTGCCCGTCAGCGCCGCCCGGGACTTTGCGCCGAGGATCAGATACTGGACAGCTCGCGGACCAGCGCCCCACGAAACCAGCGGCTTCAGCCATTCCGGTGATTCATCAACTTTGGGACGTGTGCGACGAACCAGGTCGACGGCGAATTCGTAGATGTGTTGCGGCACAGGCACGCGGCGAACGAGTTCCTGGAACTTCTGAACGGCGTCGCCGTTGAGGATATGTTCGAGCGTCGGCAGGACGCCGCCGGTGGTTGAACGAGCGATATCAATTTCTTCCTGCCGTGACGGATAGTCGACGTTGATCAGGAACATGAAACGGTCGAGTTGAGCTTCCGGAAGCGGATACGTGCCTTCCTGTTCGACGGGGTTCTGGGTAGCCAAAACAAAGAACGGCGGATCCAAAACGTACGGACGTCCAACAACCGTGACGCGATGTTCCTGCATCGCTTCCAGCATCGCCGCCTGCGTTTTGGAAGGTGCGCGGTTGATTTCATCGGCCAGAACGATGTTGGCGAAAAGCGGGCCTTTGACGAATTCGAATTCTCGGCGACCTTCTGCCGTTTCCTGCAGAATATCGGTTCCCGTAATGTCCATGGGCATCAGGTCTGGCGTGAACTGAATGCGACTGAAACTCAGCGACATGGTTTCTGCCAGCTTGCTGACCAGTAGTGTCTTGGCGAGACCGGGAACTCCCATCAGCAGCGAATGTCCGCGAGCGAACAGGCAAATTGTGAGTTGTTCGACGACGGCTTCCTGGCCGACGATGACTTTGCCGAGTTCCGTTCTGAGTTTCTGATAGACCTCACGGAGTTCATCAATCGCGGCGACGTCATCTGAGTGCAGTTCGGCAGGAGCGTTCGTGGCAGTGGACATGATGGCTTTCGTTCTGGTTGTATTGATGGCTGCAACCGTGAAACGGTCGCGGCTTGTTTAAGTTGATTCGGAAAGGGTCTGAAGCACATGGTGTGCGGCAGAACGGCAGCAAAAAGAATAGAGCCGCGGCCCCCTAAAACGGTCAGCAGTTTTCGTCTTGTTTATTGAGGTAGTGCGATATGCATTTGGCCACCGTTTCGTCTTTGAACAACAACATATTGGCCCTGTGTTGGAAACACTTTTTTCATGGCATTCCAGACTTCTATCTGTTTGTCGGTCAACACGGAGATTTCCTGGTCAGATAATCGATGCAGAGCAAAAGCAAGCAGGCTGATGTCTGTGTAATAGGTGTTATTGGATACGGTCTTATCAGGCAAAGGTAGCTTTTTTATCAGGCTTTCCGCGAGATGCCGCCGCTGTTGTTGGGTCAGCCAGAGTTCTTTATCCAGCATCGCAACGACGAAATCCGCGGTTGCTGCTGTTCTGACGCGATCTCTTTCTGCGAGCAGATCGTTCGACTGCGGGATTCTGGATTCCAGTGCATGGGTCCATATCTCGTTTTGCCCGAGTTTCGTAATGCTGGGGGCAGAGACAGAAAAGGAAAAATTCGCCTGCCCCGCCCATTGGGCGGCTTGTTGTTCGTATGTTTTGAGCTGTTGCCGAGTCGTCGCCTTCCACGATGCAATCATTTCGTCCGAAGCGCCTTTGCCGGCGACACGCAGATAGCGGACGGTTTTGTACGGAAGATCACACAGCGCCTTATGGAATTCGACTCGCACTTCAATCGCCCGCATCAAACGGTCTCGCTGAGATTTTGTGGACTCGCGAAGTTTTTCCTGCCACGCATCAACGCCTTCATTGGCACTGAAGCTGACATACAAATCACGCGCGGAGGAACCATTTGAAGACGCCAGATCAGACGCCCGCCGACGTTGCACATCGCTTAGCAGTTTCAAATAGCTACCGCTTCGAATAATGGGACCGATCGCTTTCTGGTTGAAGTAGTATGACGAAGTGCGAAAAGCAAATCCGGTGACATCAGTGTCCAGGTTCTGCCGAACACCTTCTGCGAAAGCGGTTCGCTGTCGTGGAGTGAGGAACAACTCCGCATCCAGGAGATTCATCAACTGGCCGAGCGCGGCTGCATCACGATATGCTTCGCGTTCCTGTTTGAGCTCCTCGAACTTCTTTTGCTGCTCGCGTGTCAGATCAACGCCTTCAAGCTTTGACACGAATTTCGTGAAATCGAATGACCGGGCCGCGCCATCTTTATCGGTGAATTTTATGGGAAAGTAATCTGCGAAGTAACGATGACTCCTTTGATTCGACACCGGCACCTTGTTCATCTTTTCTGCCATGGCCTGTGAGGTAGCCAATTGATCTATGTACGCGTTCGCCAGGATGATTTGTTGGTCGTCGTTCAGGCTTAGCGTCCTGGTGAACCAGTCGGCAGAAACAGCTGCGTAGGCTTCAAGGCGTTTGCTACGTGCCCTGAGTTCCTGTGCAGTCGTGAGTGCTTCTGGACGCCCGCCTGCACCTCGACCGCACGCCTAATGGGCTGTGCTTTCTTGACCTCTTTCCCAGTTGCGACTTTTAAAGCGTTGCCGATTGCGGCCGCCAGTTTTTCGATCGCCGTGGCTTGCTGTTGCGCAGAGGCCTCTGAGCTTATCGCTGCCGTAAAGCTAACTGCTGCAGTGGCCACAACTATGGCTCTGAAGCAGGATGGCAACGGTAACGGATTCATTCCGGACTCACTCTGACCCTGGGGAGTGGATGGCACACACACTGATTGTTGGAGGATGAGTTCTGTATTGCAAGCGATTTGTATTCATGGCCAAACAACGTTTGTCGGGCATTGCCGGACGATTTGGCAGGAGTTTCCTTGCGTCAGAACAGACAACTGGCGCGATTAGAAAATCCGAAATCCCCACGATTACAATTCTGATCAGCGAATGGTGAGCTTTGCGAAATGGAGAGGAACGTTTTCGGCGAAATCCTGTCGATTCGAGTTCTGTTCCTGAGTGGCGAATGCCTATACTGTCGGGGTAGCTTTGTGCGTCACCAGATGACGCACATAACTACGCCCTCAGATTGTGGCCTGCAACATGCTTTCCCTGCGGAGACTTCGAAGATGAGTTCACAGCCAATCCAGCTGCCGGAAACAACACGGAAGCGACTCGAAGAATTTCAGAAGCAGGTTCGCAGGATCAAGCTTGCTGAAGGAGTGCTGGCCGGTTTGTTCGGGCTCGCTGTTTCTTACATCGCGGTGTTTGTTGTCGACCGGTTTGTGGACACGTCTGCTGTTGTACGCGGTGCCATTCTCGTTACCGGCGCACTGGGCTTTGGTTTGTTCTTCCCGTTGAAGTGTCACCGCTGGGTTTGGCGCACTCGACGTATGGAGCAAGTGGCCACTTTGCTGAAGCACAAGTTCCCGGCACTCGGTGACCAACTACTGGGAGTCGTCGAATTATCTCGGGGCGACGCGGATTTGGGAACCAGCCAGACGTTAGCTCGAGCCGCCGTTGATCACGTCGACGCTACGGTCAAAGACAGAAACTTTGACGATGCGGTTCCCAACCCGGGACACAAACGCTGGGCAATTTTCGCCGGTGTGCCGCTGGCCATCATGCTGCTCGCACTACTGATCGTGCCTGCTGCGGGAGCCAACGCGCTGAAGCGCTGGTTGATGCCGTGGGCTAATGTTGATCGTTATACGTTTGCACAAGTGTCCGGACTCCCGGAAAAGATCGTGGTGCCTCACGGTGAAGAATTTGAATTCGCCGCCCAACTGTCGGATCAAACAAAGTGGTCGCCGGAAACTGGTTCGGTTTACTTTAACGACCAGCAGCCTGTGACCGCAGAACTGAACGACAACGGTTACAGTTTTAAGGTGCCTCCACAAACCGATACGGGGACGCTTAATGTCCGCATCGGTGACATTCGAGAATCACTTGACGTGCAGGTGGCCACGCGGCCAGAACTGAATTCCATCACAGCTTCGATCAAGCTTCCAGAGTACCTGCAGTATTCAAAGAACGTCGAAACTGATGTACGCGGCGGTGTGGTTTCGGTGTTGAAAGGTTCTGTCAGCGAATTTGTTGCTGATATCAGCCGAGATCTCCAGGCCGCTACGGTTCAGGGCAAAGCGGCAAAGGTGGATGGTGCAAAGATTCTTCCGCCGCCGGTTTCTGTAGATGATTCTGCGACGATCGACTTCCAATGGAAAGACGAACTTGGCCTGACTGCTCATGATGGTTTCAAGCTTAAGATCAAAGCCGTTGATGACGCTAAGCCAAACGTCTCCTTTCAACAGATCGATCCACAACAGGTCGTGCTGACGACCGACGTGATTTCGTTCGATGTGCAGGCAGACGACGATTTTGGCCTGCAGGAAATTGGACTCGAATGGAGCGGCGTCGAAGACGTGCTGAACAATCCCAATCCGGTGAAGGGACACAAACTGGTTAGCGGCGGCGATCCGGAACAAGTCGCCTTCAGCGGCCAGGCAACGTTCTGTGCCATGAGCGACAAAGTCCCCGCTCAGAAACTACACCTGCGAGCGTACGCGAAGGACTACAAGCCGGAACGCGGTCGCGCCTATTCGCCAACGTACGTTCTGTAT